>CANHTV010000318.1 GCA_947463285.1 Verrucomicrobiaceae bacterium
AGACCAAAGCGGTGATTCTTTCTCAACCACTGACTGATGCCGGGCTGTGACCGCCAATGCGCCTCCAGCCAGCCCCATAGCGCCCTCACCGTGCTGATAAAGACAAACACCAGCAGCAGAGGCAGCACCCGCGCCTCCGTGAGGTAAGCCAGTGCCGTGAAGGCTCCCACGAGACCGTAGATCCACAGGGAATTCCGCTGTAGCGCATAGACACAGGCCACCCAGCTGAGCAAAAACAGCACGAGAGAAAGCGTGCCGCTGCTCATCTCCGCCAGCGTCGGCATAAAGCCATGAAACAAGCTGATCTGCATCACCAGCAACGCCGCCGGCAGCGTGAAACTACGAGCGCAGGTGATGCCGAGCAGCAGCCAAAAGGCCAGCACCAGCCCGAGCTGAAAAACGAAGGCGCGCCTCAGCACATCAGCACGTCCTTCACCGACATCGAGACAGGCTACCACCCAGCCCCAGAGCGGTTGCACCACGCCATCGGTGCGGTGGGGCAGCATCTGTTTCAAAGGCTCTGAGATGCTGTGGGTGAAGTCAGGCGTGAAATCCTCACGCGTCGCCTCCGCCAGCGCCAAGTGGCGCATCTCCAGGGCGCTCAGATCCTGCTCACGGCGCGGGCCCAGGCCTTCGTGGTGTCCGCGATGAGCCAGCAGGAGAATACCCGCCGCCATGCACCCAAACGTCAGCCAGCGCAGCAGCAGAAGCAGACGAGGGTGGGTGGAGAAAGTCATGAAAAGAAGCGGAAGAAACGGCTAAACGCATGAAACTGAGAATTCTTGGCCTGTCAGCGTGCCTTTTTAGGAATGAAGAAAATCCGAATCCCATACCCGCCGCCATGGATGACTGGGGCCGAAATGGCAAGCGACGCACCAGCTCCTCATCATCCACGCGGTGTGCTGCATAGACCTGGCAGACATCGATGTCCGCTAGCTTCCACTATGGGTAAGCCACTAGGATCGCCGAACCCCAACAGGAGTTTCACACCTTTGGACAGGCCTCTTATTGCGGCGCCGGTGTGAAGCATGGCAACGTCCACGGAGCCACGGATGAATTCGGCCTCGACCAACGCCTCACGGGCGTGGAGGGAAATATGGTGAAAGGTGTGTTGGCGTGAATGCCTCCTGCCAATCTGTCCGCCCTTTGATGAGGATTGGCAGAAATATGAAGGCAGAAGAATAACCTCATCCAAGACATTCGAATGACGCCCTTTCCTTGATCGGTGAGGAGCATAAACAGACTTGCTGTGAGCGCGGTCAATCTTTAAAACACCTGCCATGAATGTGAAACAACAGGCCCTTGATGCCAGCAAGCCACGGCCTGAGGTAGCTCACCCACTGATTTGAACGACATGAAACTTTGTGGACTGCTGTTGATCATCTGCTTTCTGCTCTCGCAGCAGGCTCATGCTGTCGCGATTCGGGCCTCGGCTGATCCGGTGAAGGATGAGCGGCCGATCACGGCGAAGGATCGAGAGCACTGGGCCTTTCAGCCGCTGGCGAAGGCCGGGGTGGATGCCACGCTCGAGAAGCTCTCGCCGCCGCAGTCACCACCTGCAGATGACGCCACGCTCATCAGGCGGGTGACTTTTGATCTGGCAGGACTGCCGCCGCTCAATACAGACACGAAAACTGGAAGAGGGGGAGACAGGGAGAAAGATTATGAGGCGCTCGTGGATGAGCTGCTCGCCAGTCCGCGCTATGGGGAGCACTGGGCGCAGTGGTGGCTGGACCTCGCTCGCTTCGCGGAGACGGATGGCTTTGAATACGACGCGGAGCGCAGTCGTGCCTGGCAGTATCGGGACTGGGTCATTAAGGCGCTGAATGACGACATGCCCTTCGATCAATTCGTGCAGCGGCAGATCGCGGGTGATTTGATGGGCGATGAAGCAGCCACCGCCTTCCTTTTCACCGTGCCAGACATGCCGGACCTAAACAATCAGTCCGAGCGCCGCCATGTGCTGCTGAATGACATCACCAGCACCGTCGGTGCCATCGGACTCGGGCTCACCGTCGGCTGCGCGCAGTGCCACGACCACCCTTACGATCCCATCAGCCAGGCCGACTTTTACCGCCTGCGTGCCTTCTTTGATAACACCGTCCTGCCGAAAGAGCGCAAGCCGCTCGGGCCCAGCGTGCGTGTTTTCACGGAAGGCGTGCCTGCCAGCACCGTCTTCATTCGTGGCGACTTCAAACGACCCGGCCCCGAGATCAAACCAGCCATCCCGCGCCTCTTCGGCAGCTTGGAGAAGCCTGACCGCGCCGCCTTTGCCCAGTGGCTCGCCAGCAAGGACAATGCCCTTTTCCTCCGTGCGATGGCGAATCGGATCTGGCAGCAGCATTTTAGCAAACCGCTCGCTGCCGTCCCTGGAGATCTCGGACATCAGGGGGAAGCCCCCACGAATCCCGCATTACTCGACTGGCTCGCCGCCGAGCTTCCCCGGCAAAACTGGAGCCTCAAAAAGCTCCACAAGCTCATCGTCATGTCGCCCACCTATCGTCAGGCCAAGCTCCCGCAGCGCCGACTCACGGGCGAAATGTTGCGCGATGCCATGCTGGCGGTATCCGGTCAGCTCAATCTCAAAGCTGGCGGCCCCGGCGTGCGTCTGCCCATGCCCAAGGAGGTCAGTGACACGCTTCTCAGAGACCAATACAAAGTCACGCCTGATGTCACGGAGCACACCCGCCGCAGTATCTACATCTTCGCCCGGCGCAACGTTCGCCACCCGCTCTTTGACCTCTTTGACCGACCCGATGCGCAAATCAGCTGTGCCCGCCGAAACGAATCTACCACCGCCCCGCAGGCCCTTGCGCTGCTGAACTCCAGCTTCGCCCATGACACCGCCGCGAAGCTCGCCACGAGCCTGAGTGAAAAGCACGGCTCCGATACCCAAGCTCTCATTTCTGCCGCCAGCCGCCTCTGCCTTTCCCGCACTGCCAACGAGGCTGAAATCGCTACAGGGGTCGCCTTCATCGAGCAGCAAACCAAGCTCGCCAGCAACTTCCAAGGTGCCTTGGCCGACTACTGCCTCGCTTTGCTGAACTCGAATGAGTTCCTGTTTGTGGACTGATTTACTCCAGCTCGATGTTATCAATGAGGCGGGCTTTACCAAAGTGGACAGCGAGCGCGATGAGACTGCGTGGCTGAGCCTGCGCGAGAGATTCCAGAGTCTGCTGATCGACGAGGGCGACGTAGTCCTCACGGCCCAGCTTCGCGTGTGTGGCGAGATGGTCATGGATGAGTGCTAGCAGGCTATTTCCACAGGTCACGCCACTGTGCCAGGCATCCCGAGCGGTGACGAGGGCCGCCCGCAGCGCCGGGGCCTGAGCGCGTTCTTCGGGAGTGAGGTAACGGTTGCGCGAGCTCATGGCGAGGCCGTCAACTTCACGCACAGTTTCGATGCCGTGGATGATGACCGGGATGTCGAGATCGCGCACGAGCCGACGGATGATCGCGAGCTGTTGATAGTCTTTTTTACCAAACACGGATTCATCCGGCTGGACCAGATTGAAGAGCTTCGCCACCACAGTGCAGACGCCGTCAAAGTGACCGGGGCGACTGGCTCCGCAGAGCACGTTCGAGAGGCTGGTTTCCAGGATCTTGATGCTGCGGTCTGCCTGATAGACCTCCCGCACGGCTGGCGCGAAAACCATATCGGCCCCACTGGCCTCACAGAGGGCGAGATCAGCCTCCAATGTACGCGGGTAACGATCAAAGTCTTCGTTAGGCCCGAATTGGAGCGGGTTCACGAAGATGCTGGCGGCGACCTGGGCGCTGCTTCCGGCCATCTGGCGGGCCTCTTTCACAAGGGTGGCGTGGCCTTCATGCAGGGCCCCCATGGTGGGCACAAAGATGACTTTGCCAGCGCTGCGACGCCAGGCACGGAGTTCTGAGACGGTTTCGATCAGGGTCATGATTTTAAATCGCGAGCTTCAAAGACAGCGGCACCGAGGATGAAAAGGGTGGCGTTGATGGCCATGAGGGCGGTGTAGTCGCGCACGATGATGGGCCATGGGATATCCTCCGCCAGAAATCGCGCCCAACTAACGATGTGTTTGGTGATCAGCAGGTGATCGTAGTTTTCCATGAAACCCGTCTCACGCAGGATGCGGTCGATGAGGATGTAGGAAAGAGCACCGATGGTGGCAGCCGCGGGCTTGATGGGAAAGCAGGAGAGAAAGAAAGCGATGCTGCTGATGGTGGTCATGCTTAGCGCCAGAAAGGCGGAGGCGAGGGCGAAGCGTTGCAGGCCCGGCAGCCAGTCGTAAAAGGCGATGAGGCCGATGTCCGGTACCATGACAAAAAAACCGCCGCCCCAGCCTTTGATGGCGACGCTGAGCAAAAAGGCCGACCAGGTGATGAACTGGATGAGCGCGATGGTGTAGCCGACGGTCGTGAGGTATTTGATGAAAAGCAGGCGCACTCGGCTGATGGGCCGCACGAGAAGGAGTCGATAGTGACCATCTTCACCCTCCTTGGCTACGATGTCACCAGCCACGAGCGCCAGGTAGATGGCCCCGAGCAGCACCACGGAGAAACCGAGGATGATCTGGGAAAGCGTGAGCGCCGAGTAGTAGTGCTCAAAGGCCTGCCCCTGGCGTGAGATCATGCGCTCAAAGATGCGCTCCACGCCTTGCAGGCGGAAGACGATGAAGAGCACGATCTCCAGGGCTAAGAAGGCGGCGAACCCGATGTAGGTGCGGCGGCGGGCAAAGAGCTTCAGCAGTTCACCCTGCCATTGGCGGAAAAAGAGAATCATGCGCCGGTGAGGTCGAGGTAAAATTCTTCCAGGGTGGGTTTATGCGGCTGCCAGGCATCGACACGCACGCCGGCGTCCACCAGTTGCTTCAGCAGCTCATG
>CANHTV010000319.1 GCA_947463285.1 Verrucomicrobiaceae bacterium
GGAAAACCTTGGCCGAAAAAGGCCAGCTCAGCCCCGCCGAACTGGTGCGACTACGCGTGCGCTACTTCACCGATGGTGTGATTTTGGGCAGCAAGGAGTTTGTTGAGAGCCTGTTTAACGAAAACCGAGACCACTTCAGCCCGAAGCGAAAGAGCGGCGCGAGGAGGATCACCGAATCCGACAGTGGCCTGTATTCCCTGCGCCAACTGCGAAAGCGACCGGTGGGATGATTCGGGACGGCACCCTATTCTCATACTCTTCGGCACCCTGGATGCGTGGCGGTCGAAATCACAGCTGCCGTGCTCTGGAAGTTTGAAAAAACATCACAGACCTGAATCAGCTCCAGGCTGAGAGCAGTCCGCTGGCTTTGTGATGGGTTTCTTCCCACTCTTTTTCCGGGATGCTGTCCGCGACGATACCTGAACCAGTGTGAAAGCGTATTTGGTTATTCTGAACGACGGCAGTGCGGATGGTGATGTTCCACTGACAGCTGCCATCAAAACCGAAGTAGCCGATGGCGCCGGTGTAAAGTCCGCGTGGATGTTTTTCCAGTTCTTCGATTATCTCCAGGGCTCGTTTCTTTGGTGCGCCACTGATGCTACCTCCGGGAAAACAGGCTTTGAAGGCCTGTGTTTGGGTGATGCCTTGCCTCAGTGTGCCGGTGACTGTGGAGACGAGGTGATACACCTGTGCGAAGCTTTCAACCCGCCAGAGATCAGGCGTCTGCACGCTGCCAAACTCGCAAACTTGGCCGAGGTCATTGCGCTCCAGGTCGGTGATCATGAGCAGCTCGGCGCGTTCTTTTTCGCAGAGTGGCAGTTCGCTGGCGGAGGCGGCGTCACGTGCTGGGTCGTTTGGAAAACGAGGTCGCGTGCCTTTGATGGGCCGTGTGGTGATGTGGCGCCCCTGCATTTTTAAAAACAGCTCCGGTGAGGCGGAAAGAATGGTCGTATCGGGCAGACTGACATAAGCCGCATGGGGGGCAGGGGAGACTTGCCGCAGCCTGTGGTAGAACGCTAGAGCATCAGCTTTAGCCGGCCAGTCGGCGTGCCAGGGTAGAGAGAGATTCACCTGATAAATGTCACCCGCCGAAATGTACTCCTGCGCTCTTCTCACGGATTCGGTGTAATCCTGCTTTGAGACTTGGGGCCTGAAACTGAGCTTTGGCAGCTTCTTGCTAAGAGACTTGGGCGCTTGGAGGTTGTGGCTGAGGTGGCCCACTTCGCTCCAGGTTTGTAAATCATGGTCGTAGCGCAAAACATGCGGGTAATGACCGAGGGTAAAATTCCCATCAAAGCCGACCCACCCAAACAGGCCGCCGGGATCTGATCTGGATGAGCCTTCCTGATGCAGGTTTTCCAGAAGTTCCCAGTCCTGTTTGATGTTTCCCTGGATGATTTTGGTGGGACAGGCGGTGATGAGACTGCTTTTGGTCCCGTGCTGGAGTGCGCTGTCCAGCCAGATCAAACCGGGCTGGCGTGCCAGTTGTGCCGCCATTTCTGCGGGACTCGCGTTCATCGTCAAGGATCTCCACGGCGCAGAACTCTCTTCATGAGAGAGAGTTGTTTCGTTGGAAGAGGTGTGGAGCATTGACACTTGTGAGAGCGGACCGTACCATACGATTTTCCTGCGGCAAACGGCATGGCTTCTTCCTACCCCATTCTTAGCGCTGATCGGAGCCGTGCAAGCGCGACGGCTCTGGCGATTTTATGCCTGCTCATGATCGTGCAGGTCGGTCTTCTCACTCGTGCGGTGATCCTTCAGCCTGAGGTGAAAGCGACGCCCGCCGTGTCTCGCGTCGAAGACAAGCCGCTGGCCGTTTTGGCACCGCTGCCTGCACTGGCTCCTCCGGTTTCCATCAGTCCGCCACCTGTCGGTCAGTTGGCTCCTGGCGAGAGTGCCCCTGTTGTCTCGGCGGCTCCTGCGGTCGGGTCATTTGGGCCACCGCCGATCGGCAGCTTTCAGGCACCGATGGCTTCAGCCAATCCGCCGCCGGCTGTCAAAAATCTGCCTCCTCAGCCCGTGGCGCAGGCTCCGGTGTCTGTGAAAACCGTGCCGAAGACGGTGGCTGAGTCCGCCACGGCTAAAGCTGGAGACCCAGCAGCGAGCATGTCTCTACCCGAGATGATCGACCTCGCCAAGCAAGTTCGCGGCCTTGGCGATATGCAGGGCGCTCTGGAAGTGTTGAAGCGTGCAGATCTGCAATTTCCCGCGTCTCCTGAAGTCGCCGCCGAGACCGCTCAATGTTATGAGCAAATGGGCCTGCCTGACAAGGCCGCGACGCTCTGGAAGCAGATTGAGAGCATGGACCCAGCACGCACCGCAGGTTTCTCAGATCTGGCGAAGCGTAAACTCACCACACCCGCCCCTGACTCTGCGGCGTTGACCGAGGAAACGGGTGTGAAGTCGCTGGCACTTGGTGCCTGCCAGGCCACTCGGGATGCCAGCGTCACCAATGGTGAAAAGGTGGTGCTACAGATCCCGATCCTGCGTCAGGGAAACGCTGCCATTGATCCGTCACAGGTGGATATTGATGTGTATTTTTTTGATCGTGTGAATGGCGAGAAAGTTGCTCAGACCATTGCAGATGAACCCGTCTCCACCTGGGCTGCTGCTCCGGTGGACTGGTCTGGACTCGGTGAAGAGCCCCTCAATGTCACTTATTTCCTCCCTCCACTTACCCCTGGTGAGATCGCCGCGCATGGCCGCCGCTCTTATCACGGCTACGTGGTGCGTTTATACTACCAAAACAAGCTTCAGGACGTGGCTGCTGAGCCCCGTGACCTGTTGGATTTTGGTGCAAGCCAGCCTCCGGTTCTGCCCGGCGGTGTGAACCCTTTGCTGCCTCCGGTGTCGAACTGACGGCCCGGCCTGACTGCCCCGATGACGATCCTTTTTCTCGATGTGAATGCCGCTCTGCGCGGTGAACGAACCCTTGCACTGAAACAACAGACTGGTTGGGCGGTGAATGCTGTCGGTTCCCTGGCTGACGCGCTCGCTTGGCTGACCAAGGCCAAAGAGCTCGATCTTTTAATCACGGAAGCGATCATTGATGCCACGACGACAGGCTTTGAGCTCAGGGATGCCGCGCTGGCACGTTTTCCCGAGGCGCATGTACTTTTCACTACACGCTATGATCTCACCGGTTATGAGGCGCAGCTCGCTGGCTGGCCTGTGGTTCAAGACGCACCCTACACCGCTGAAAAGCTGCTGACGAAGATCCAGCATGCCATGGAGCGTCCTGTGCCCGTCACACAAGCATCTGAGCTGCCGCCCTATCTGAGTCCAGGGACGATGCTGGGTAATTATCAGGTGCTGGAGCGCCTCACGCTCGAAAACGAATCTGAAACGTATCGAGCCATCCAGGTCACCGTGCAGCGTTCTGTCGCCCTTGTGTTGATGCGTCCGCAACTCGTGCAGGAGCCTGAGGCTGTGGCAAATTTCAAGGCTCGTGAGCGCTTGAAGGCCTCCATTTCGCATCCCCGCATCGCGCCTCTGTATGAGGCCCGTGAGGTGAACGGGCTTGTTTTCTACACCCGCGAGCTGCCGCGTGGCCGCAGTCTGGATGAAATCATGGCCGCTGGGGAAACTCTGTCTGAGCGCAAAGTCGCCGACCTGCTTTACGGTGTCGGAGAGGCCATGCAGTACGCCATTGAGAAAGGCTGCCACCATCGTCGCCTCACTGAGCGCGATGTTTTCCTGGATGCCGAAAATCAGGCCAGCATCGTGAATATCTTCCGCCCAGGTGACAGCCGTTCGCGTGATCCAAAAGACGAAGTGGCCGCGCTTATCCGCCTCATCACACCGTTGGCGGCAGAAGGCAAAGCCCTTGGCTTGCTTACCAGCCTGTCTGCTGAGTTACCTGATTGGAATGGACTGCTCGATGCGCTCGATGACGTCCGTGAGGCCATGCGTGACCGCTCCATCATGCGTCGGATCGAGGCTGAGGAAATCTCCCCTCGTGGAGGTCGTTTCCGCGCCTCTTGGTGGCTCTGGGCTGGAGCTGCGGCGGCTTTGTTCACCGTTTTTGGTCTCGGCAATTTTGTCGGTACCGTGACGCCAGTGCCGCGTGCTGCTGTCGCTGCCCAGACCATGATCGCCATTCCTGCCGGGCCATTTCTTTATCAAAAAAAGGAACGCCGAAACCTACCCGCGTTTTGGATCAGCCGTGACGAAGTCACCATCGGCCAATACGCCGAGTTTCTGCGTGCGCTGGACTCAGCCAGCTCAGCCACTGCGTTTGATCATCCTGATCAGCCCAAGACCAAAACCGAGCACACGCCGCCCAAATGGACTGACACTTACGCCGCAGCCAAGGCTGGGGCCACCTTCAACGGTCAGCCCATCAGCCTAAACACCCCCATCACGCAAGTGGACTGGTGGGATGCCTACGCGTATGCCAAATGGAAGGGCCAGCGTCTGCCCACTGAAGAGGAATGGGAAAAAGCAGCCCGTGGTGAAAATGGTCTCTCCTTCCCCTGGGGTGATGTGGTAGCCAAAGAGAAAGCCAATCTCGGTGATGACTATGACGCCAATGGCCGCAAAGGCGGTAGCAAGGATCAATACAATCTCTGGGCTCCAACTGACCGCGAATGCGAAGACATCAGCCCCTACGGAGTGCATGACCTTGCTGGCAACGTCTCAGAATGGACCGCCAGTGAGTTCAAGGGCGAGCCTTGGCCTGCGCATCCTGATTTCCCAGATCTCCGGGTGCCTGTCGTCCGAGGCGGTCATTTCGCGCTCAAAAGCAGCAACGATTTACTCACGACCCGCTTCTTCGCTGAATCCGCCAACGAGACCACCCTGGCCCGAGGCTTTCGCACCGCCAGCGATCAGGCTCCTTGAGGTGGCTCTGAA
>CANHTV010000320.1 GCA_947463285.1 Verrucomicrobiaceae bacterium
AACAGCGGCAAGATCACCATCGAAGGCCTGCGTTTTGTGCAACTCATGGCCGGCCTGTAAAGGCGGATTACAGTGGTTTACCGTTGTTGACAGTAGTTGACGATGGTTTGCCAAACCCACCGTCAACCATCGTAAACTACCTGTTTCTCCATGCTCCTTGCCCTCGAATCCTCCTGCGATGAAACCGCTGCCGCCATCTGCACGGCTGCAGGCGACATCCTGGCCTCTGCCGTCGCCTCGCAGATCGAAATTCATCGCCAGTTTGGCGGCGTCGTGCCAGAGGTCGCCTCGCGCAACCACATCCTGCATGTCCAGCCGCTGGTGGAGACGGTGCTGGCGCAGGCTGGATTAATACTCGCCGATATCGCCGCCTTTGCTGCCACCAGCGGCCCGGGGTTGGTGAGTTCCCTGCTCATCGGCACTAGCATGGCCAAGGCGCTCGCTGTGGCAGAGTCAAAACCCTTTCTCGCCGTCAATCACATGGAGGGCCACCTGCTCTCCCCCTTCATGGCTGGCAACGGACCACCGAGGCGCAGCGTCGCCCTCATCGTCAGCGGCGGCCACACCATGCTCATCCACATGACCGGCGTCGGCGACTATCGTTTGTTAGGAAAAACACGCGACGATGCCGCCGGCGAGGCCTTTGACAAGATCGCCAAAATGATCGGCCTGCCCTATCCAGGCGGACCAGAAATCGACAAACTCGCCCAGCAGGGAAACCCCACCGCCTACAGCCTGCCGCGCAGTTTCCTGGATGGGCACAGTCTCGAATTCAGCTTCAGCGGCCTGAAAACAGCCGTCCTTTATGAGCTGCCCAAGCTCGATCTGGAAAACCCCACCGTGCTGGCGGATCTCTGTGCCAGCGTTCAGGCCGCTATCTGCGAAGTGCTCGTCGAAAAACTCGTCCTCGCCGCCCGACTTTGCGGAGAGAAGCTCGTCACCGTCAGCGGCGGAGTCAGCTGCAATCGCGGGCTCCGAGCCCGACTCACTGCCCGTTGTGAAAAAGAAGGCCTCACCCTGTTGCTCGCCCGTCCAGACCTCAGCACGGATAATGCGGCCATGATTGCCTACGCCGCCGCCCAGCGCTTCAGCCTAGGCCACACCTCCCCATTAGAGGCTGATGTCGACCCGAACCTACCTCTGGTTAGACCGTGACAACGGCCAGCCTCTCCTTGACGACCACAGACCGAATGAAGCCTCGCACCTTTTTCCTCATCCTCGGTTCACTTTTGCTGACCAGTTTAGCCTCGGCTGAAAGCACCAGTGCACAGCGGCCCAATTTCCTGCTCATCTTCGCAGACGACCACGGCTACGGCGATGTCTCAGCCTACCAGGCCACGGATGTACACACGCCCCATATCGACAGCATCGGCAAAGAGGGCATGCTCTTCACCGCCATGCGTGCCAACTGCACCGTCTGCTCCCCTTCCCGCGCAGCTTTGCTCACAGGACGATATGCGGATCGCGTCGGAGTGCCGGGTGTCATTCGCACCCAGCCGGAAAACTCCTGGGGTTATTTTGACCCCATCGTTCCGACCATCGCCGACGAACTCAAAAAGACTGGCTACCACACGGCCATCATCGGCAAGTGGCATCTCGGGCTCGAATCACCCAACACGCCCAACGAGCGTGGCTTCGACCATTTCCACGGTTTCCTCGGCGACATGATGGACAGCTACACCACCCATCTGCGCCATGGGAATAACTATATGCGTCTCAATGAAAAGACCATCGATCCGCCAGGCCATGCGACGGATCTTTTTACCGACTGGACCTCCGCCTACCTCCGCGATCGGGCCAAGCATAGAGACCAACCCTTCTTCCTCTACCTCGCCTACAACGCCCCGCACTTCCCCATCGAGCCACCTGCCGAATGGCTGACCAAGGTGACAACCCGTGCGCCGAAGATGGACAAAAAACGCGCCGCCAATGTCGCCTTCGTCGAACATCTCGATGACCGCATCGGCCAGGTGCTCGCCACCCTGAAAAAAACCGGAATGGAGCAAAACACCATCGTCGTCTTCAGTGCCGACAATGGCGGCTCGTTACCTCACGCGCAAAACAATGACCCCTGGCGTGGCGGCAAGCAGGATCACTACGATGGCGGCCTGCGGGTGCCCTTCATGCTACGCTGGCCCGCCCAGATCAAACCAGGATCACGCAGCGATTATCAGGGCCTCAACTTCGACCTCTTTCCGACCTTTCTCCAGCTCGCCGGAGGCACGCCATCACCCGAGCTTGATGCCATCAGCCTCGTCCCTCTCCTCCAAGGCAAGCCCATCACCACCCCACGCGACCTCTATTTCGTCAGACGTGAAGGCGGTGCCGCCTATGGTGGCAAAAACTACGAAGCCCTCATCCGTGGCGACTGGAAGCTGATGCAAAACGATCCCTTCAGTCCGCTGGAACTCTACAACCTCAAAACCGATCCCCAGGAGACCACCAACGTCGCCGCTAAAGTCCCCAAAATTTTCCGAGAACTCAGCGAGTCCCTCAGAAGCCACATCCAGCGCGGCGGCACCACGCCCTGGCAGCGTCATTAAAGCCCAGTTCCCCCGCAGTAGGCGCATTCGCCAGAATGCGAGGGTGAGGTTTTTCAAAAACTCGTGAGAGCGAGACAATGCCGCGTGGGTTTTATGCAGAACCAACAGGTGAGCAGTCAGGCTATTTCCCGGCTCAAATCGCGACTTGAGCGACCCTGAACTGCCTTTATTCTCTCCTTGGTTATCGAGCAACATCCCGCCCTTCATTCCCTGAGCCTCGAAGACAAGCTCAAGCTATCCGAGGAGCTCTGTCTGGATGCATTGCTCGATGCGCAGCGCAATCCAGCTTTGCGTGAGACGGTTCAGGAACGTTTGCAGGAGTTCCGCAATGATCCTGCCACAGGCATCGCCTGGGACGACCTGAAGAACCGCATTCTCACCTGCAAAAAGGTCGCATGAAGGAGATCATCTGGACAGCAGGTGCCGGACGCGAATTGCAGGAGTTCTATGAGCAGCTTGAAGACGCTGGCGACGAAAGCGGTACCGCACTCCTAGAAGATGTGCAGCGGCTCCTGTCTCTTGCCTCATCCAAGCCTTTCATGGACACCTACTTCGAAAAGCCCACCCGCAAACTCCTCGTCGCGAGAAAATACGGCATCATCTACTCACCCGAAGATCGCGGCATTGTCGTGCTATCCTTTGTGGACCTGCGTCGCGACTTGCAGCCACTTCGGAGGCGGATTCGCGATTGGTTTGGTGGGAGGGAATAGCAGCCTGCACCGCTGAGCCTTTCCATAGCCAAAGCTCACCGTAGTAGCGGAGGAAGAAGGTAGGTCGGAGTTCTTCCGGCATATCGGTGGAGATCGAACTCCAGGCCATCGTCCGGGCAGTGGCGCTCATGTCAAAGCCCATGAGGAGGCGTTTGGTGGGCGTTTTGCGCATCATCACGGTGAACAGCATCGCGCTCACCTCCGGCGGGGTATCTTTCACGGCAAAACCCGTGTCAGCATATCTGCTGGGATCGATCTTGGTGATGATGAAAATCAGTTGGCCCAGCGTTTCTGGAGGTCGTCCAAACGCACCCAGTTGGCCGACGTGGTGACGTCGATCTTGCGGGTTAGTTCGGCTCGAAGCTCATCGTCTTCGCCGACTTGGATCGAGGCTAGAACAGCGATCAACTCACTCTGCTGGGCAGGCGAGAGTTCCACGGCTTCTTGTTTGAGCTGGGCGAGTGACATGCTGGGATTTTATCGACTTCGTGAGCGGGCGTCGACCATCGGGCGGCGTTACTTGGCCAGCCTCTCCAGCACGTTCTTCGTGATGCGCACCACATGCGCGTCGTTCCCCTGCAAGCCATGCGCCCAATCGGTGGTGGCGGCGGTGAAGACGGTGCCGGTGTTCGTGTAGAGACCGAGGCAAGCGGCGCCGGTGCGGCCGATTTCCCATTTCTCATACCACTCGACGTCGTCGGGGTGCCAGCGGACGGGGCAGGTGCCGAGGACTTCGAAGGTCTTCGGCGTGCCGTCTTTATGCGTGGCGAAGGGCAGGCCGTTGCGCCACTCGAGCTCGCAGCCGTCGCACTCGTAACCGACGATGGTGTCCTTGACACCAAAGCGGTCGCCGCGCTTCAGGCCGGTGCCTTCGTAGATCCAGTGGTCGGGGCGATGCACGATGTAGCTGGCGTCGCCATCCATGAACTGGCCGTGGCTGCGCATGTAGCCGCCCCAGAGGAAGCCGACGCCGGTGAGACTGTTCTCCGAGCGGCCGAGCAGGTGATGGCTCCACGCGGTGCTGAGCGTTTTGAAGTCGCGGGTCTGGAAGACGGGATCGAGGTGGTAGTTTTGCTTGAAGCAGGTGAAGGCACGGCCCTCCGCCTCGCTGCGCACCTGCCAACAGCAGGTGTTGCCGCTGAAGAAGGCCACGTTGCCGCCTTTGGCGATCCAAGCCTCCAAGTTGTCGCGCATCGGCGTGCTCCAGTATTCGTCGTGGCCGACGCTGAGGACGAGTTTGTAGTGCGTGAGCATCTCGGGGCGGAATTCGAGGTCGTCATTGGCGGCGAATTCGAGCGGGTAGCCGTTTTGCTCCGCCCACACGACGAAGGGCAGCTCCCAACGGGCGAATTGCGATGGGCCGGGCCGCTCAAAGCTCACGCGGCTACCCTGGTTCTTTGAGAGGCTGTTGTAGGCATACACGGAGAAGCCGCCCCAGTTGTTGTAGGCGTTGTAGGTGTTCGAGCAGAGCTGCAAAAGGATCTTCGAGGTGCTGCCGGGCTTGGCTTGGCGCACGATGAACCACGCGCTGCTGCTCGCGGTGCGTGCGCCGCGATGCGTCCACTTCCCGCCGCCATCGGCCGCACGCAGC
>CANHTV010000321.1 GCA_947463285.1 Verrucomicrobiaceae bacterium
AGGTTATCGAGCTCGATGCCCGGCCCAGTGACAGCATCGCACTGGCGGTACAGCAGAGCGCGCCTCTTTTTGTAGCACGTCAGGTCTGGGATTCCGTGGAGGACATGACTGAAACGCTGGCCAAGATCGAAAAACGTGGCCTGGAGGAAGGTGTGACGGTGAATGAATCTGAGGAGGATGACGATGAAGACATCGACATTGATGACCTGGATCTCGATGAAATCGCCATGCTGGATGACGACGATGATGAAGGCGATGAAGCCAAAGGTTATGATGATGGCTACAGCAACATCGAAGACGACGATGATGAAGGTGAGGAATGGAAAAAGAAGGGCTGAAGCTTGCCAGCCGACCATCACGCGCTTCCATGCATCGCATGACCATTACTCTGAACGGCACGAAGCGTGAATTCCCCGAACCTTTAACCATGGCCGACCTGCTTCAGGCAGTCGGTCTAGCAGGGAAACCGGTGGTGGTCGAAAAAAACCAACTCGCCCTGCTGCCTCGTGAAATCGGTGAGACAAGCGTGGCTGAGGGGGACGTGATCGAGATCGTGCAAATCACCGCTGGAGGTTGATGCCGTGATCAAAAACATCCTCATCATGCTGCTGGCTGCTGCGCTCGCGGCTTCTCTCTACCGGCATCAGCCGCTGGAACTGCCCACCGTTAAATCGCCTGAGCTGGTGCCAGTAAAGCCCAATCCGGAACCTGAACCCAAATCTCCATCTAAGTTTGAAAAACTGCATCAATGGTTAGCAGAATCACTACAGGAGCCAGACTTCCAGGGGGCTGCTCTGGGCTTCTGCTTGCTGGACCCTCAAGGGCAAGTAGTGGTAGATCATCACGCTGAAACGGCGTGTATCCCGGCCTCCAGCCTGAAGACTGTCACCACGGCCACAGCCTTGGAAAAGCTGGGGCCAGAATTCCAAATCGTGACCACACTCAGCAGCACGGCCATAGCCGTAGATGGCACGATCTCTGGTAATTTGGTGATCCGGGGCGGTGGTGATCCGATGCTTTCGATGGCCGACTTACAAAGCTGGGCTGCTGATTTAAAGAATCGCGGCATCCATCAGATCAAAGGCGACATCATCGGCGATGGACGCCTCTTCGAAGGCTCGATCTACGATGATTTTTGGAACTGGGGAGACATTGGTAATGGTTACGGTAGTGCCGTGTCGGGATTAAATCTGGAGCACAACCGATTCACGGCAACCTTCCGTGCCGGAGCGACACTCGGCTCTGCAACTCAACTTTTAGGGGTGCATCCCGCGATGCCTGGTGTGGATGGCATCAACGAAACCGTCACTGCTGCTGAGGATTCAGGTGATGGGGTGATGATTCACGGCGGCGAACGCACTGCGTTGCTGCATTTTCGTGGCACCGTGCCGCTGGGGCGGGCGCAGTTTCAGGTGCAGGGAGCGGTGCCAGATCCTGAGGCTTTTGCCGCGCATCATTTTAAAGAAGCACTCCTCACCGAAGGCATCGAAGTAACCGGCGTTGCTTTGCCTGTCGGTCAGAGACAGGTGACAGCATCTCATGAACTCTTGAAGCATCATTCCCCCCCGTTAAAGGCAATCGTTACCAGCATTCATGCCACTTCGGACAATCACGAAACGGAGTGTCTTTTCCGGTTACTCGGTCTGCGTGAAAATCTGCCACCGGATGTCGTCATTCGTCAGCATTGGCAGATGCGTGGGCTGAATTTCATGGGTCTGCGCATGGTGGATGGCTGTGGGCTGGCCCGTGCGGATCACATCCGCCCAGTGGATCTGGCGCGTCTGCAATTCCTGGCAGCCAGAGGGACTCAGGGCCTGGTTTATCAAGACTCTCTTCTCAGCAAGGAAGGCCTGAGATGGAAGGGCGGCGCCATGTCCGGTGTGCGCTCGACGACAGGCTATGTGACCAGCTTTACTGGGCAGGAGTACTGCTTCGCCTTCATGGTGAATCACTACCGCAACGGCTCCGCTGTGGCCACACTCAGAGATGCACTGATCCAGAAAATCCGCGAGCTGCAGTGATGGGTCATTTCCCAAATATGCCACCCATCCTCAGTCCTGTTTCTGCGTTTTTCATCACCTGATCCAGGAAGTTTTTTAGCGTAGCCAGCTGTGTCGGTGTCATGGACTGGGCCGCCTGATCCAGGATACGCTGATGGTTCACCGCCGTCAGTTCCAGGAAGCGTTTGATGTTCGCTTCATTCATCTGCGTCGGATCTTGCATGGCCTTCGCCAGGGCCTGCTGCTCTGGCGTTGGGCTGGTGCGCATCTGCGTCATGGTATTGATCAGGATCTGCTCCTGCTGGGGTGTGAGCGGCTCAGATGAACCTGCAAACAGGCTGCGACCGATGGCATCATAAAGTGTGCGGTCAGGCTTGGTGGTCTCCCACTGTTGGAAGGAGTTCCAGTCCCCGTCGTCGTTGAGGAAGGTCTTGATAGCTTGATCAAAGGTCTGCTTGTTCTTCTCAGCCTGGGCCAGGATGTTCTGCCGCTCAGCAGGTGAAAGATTGGGGTCGAGCAACTTCAGCCCGAGATCGGTTTCAGCTTTCTGCTTTTCGACGAGCAGTTTTTTGAAGTGCTCCTTCTCCTCATCCGTGAGCTGGAGTTGGTTAAACAAAGGCGTGTAACTTGTCTCGATCATCACCGCCTGCTGCTGATCCATCATGGCGCGCATGGCTGGATTTTTCAGCAGTTCACGCATGTTGCCTGAGGTCTGCGCCTTATCGGCGGCGGCAGCACCCGAGGCTGGCAGATCCAGCGGCGCAGCCTGAGGCACGGAAGCGGGGGCACGGCTGCTGATGCTGGCTTTTTCAGCGAGGTCACGCTTCAGCTGCGTGATGGTTTGGCGTGCTTCTCGCAGTTCGGCCTCAAGTTTGGCCACCCGTGAATCCGCTGGCGCAGGTGTGCCCAGCACCCAGGCGAGGGCGACGATGCAGCCGACGGACAACAAAGCGAGGGTGATGGTGAGAGCTTTCATAAAAGGGATTGTCTGGCAGGTTTTAGGCGAAGGCGGACGCAATGACGAGAAGGAAATCTCTCCAGCCGTTTTGTTCTGGCATCTTTGTCTTCTGCGCGGCAGATTCGATCAATGTTTTGGATTCGATTCATCATTCTAAGTCTCTGCCTCGGGGCCACCGTCTGGCATCTGGAGCGTGAGCAGAGGGCTGGACGCTTTCAAAAAGTGGACGATTTGTTTCTGGACTTCCTCGTTGCCAACGCACGCGAGAGACTCAGCCAACCGGAAGCGGAAAAAGAAAACCCCGTGGTTCTAGTGAGTCTGCGTGAGGATCAGAAGATGGAATATGCTGCCTGGCCGCCGCCGCCGCTGGATTGGCAAACGATTTTAAAGGGGCTGCAAGTTTACGAACCCAGTGTGGTCGTGATACCCGCGCCGCTCTTCTGGGGACGGCCAGCACCTGATTTTGTCAGGGCAGTGGGTGAGGCCTTGATGCCATTTAGCAGCGTTGTGCTAGGTGTCGAAACGGAGCTGGCGAAAGCCGACTCTACGGCACCAGCATTTATGGGAGGGATTGAGGATGCCTTGCCGATTTTTAAAAGGCTCGATGGTTCAGAGGATGATGCCACCACGCTTTCGGCCTTGATCACGGCACCTGATGAATTGCTGCGTGCTCGCTGTGAGATCGGTCTGGCAGCGGTTGCACGGGCTGATGGGAAACCGGCACTGACCTACGCCATCCGGGAATCCGAAAATCTTTACCCGAGCGTTTTGGCGCAGACATTAGCGAGATTTTCAGGCACGCCGTATGCCCTGCATCGGCTTCGGCTGGGGCCGGGTGCGGGAGCTTATTTGAATGAAGGTTTGTTCGTGGCCCTGGAAAAAGACGGCGTGATCCATACCGAGGGCGACACTGAAATTCCGAGCATCAATGCGCTCCATTTGATGACGGGGACTCTGGCTGACGGGCTTAGCGCGGAAGAGAAAGCCACTCTTGGCAAGGGGCGCGTCATCGTGATCGGCTCCGATGTGGTTGCCAAAGATCAGCCGCCGAGTTTAGCCCGGCTGCATGCGCAAATTTTGAGTCAGATATTGTCACGCCCGAGGCTGCATGTTTTGACACAGGTGCAGCAGTGGGTGGCCTGGGGCGTGTCTGGTTTGGTGGCTTTTTGGATCGGGCTACGCACACTCAGGAGCCGTGCTTTGCGCGCGGGTTTAAGCATGATTTTCGCCGTGCTGGTGGTCAGCTTTTTGGCTTTCCAGGCCAGCCTGATCTGGTGCCCGCCGACGATGCTGGTGTCTTTGATCGCCGTGGGCGCTGTGATCGGACGCCTTTTCGGAAGGCCGCTTGAATCGAGTCCAGAGATCAGCCCTGAAGCGTCTCCACCCGCATCCAACTAGGCTCGCCCTGCACACATTTTAAGGCTCGCAGAGCTTCCAGTGCCTTCAGCATATCGCCCAGTCTGGCGTCATGAATCATCAAAACGAGACTGGTGCTGCCGCTGGTGTCCTCCAGATCTTCAGGCTGAATCATGGAGGAGATGCCGATGTTGCGCCGCCCGAGTTCGGTGGCCACCTGAGCTAGCACCCCCGGCACATCATCGACGGTCAGGCGCAGGTAATAATGAGAGATGGTTTCCTCCATGGGCTTGCTCTTACCGTAGAGCCCGTGCGGCACGAAGCCGCTGTGACGTGCACCATGGATGATGACCGCGGCGGCTTCACAGAGATCGCTGATGACACTGCTGCTGGTCGGGTCCTGACCTGCGCCACGTCCATAAAACAGCGTCTCACCGACAATGTCGCCATTCACGAGCACGGCATTGAAGCTGCCGCTGACGTTGGCCAGGACATGGGAAAGCGGCACCAAGGTCGGTTG
>CANHTV010000322.1 GCA_947463285.1 Verrucomicrobiaceae bacterium
CCGCGCCGAAGGAAAAAGGCGATTACCCCTATCTGTGCACCTTCCCCGGCCACTGGATGGTCATGAATGGCATGCTAAAGGTGGAGTAGGGCGGCGTTGTCGTGGTCAAGGAGTCAACAAGTCAAGAAGACGTGCTCTTGGCCCTTTTTGACCACCTTGACCACCTTGACCACCTTGACCACTCACCTCACCGATACAACTCCGCCACCTTCAGCTCAGCGAGTTCGATCAGGTAGCTGGCGAATTTCTGCGTCAGTCGCTCAAAGTATTGTCTGCCTTTTTCGGCGGTGGCGTGGCGCGGATCGCCGGAGCCGGTGTCATTGGTGGCCTGCGTCCAAGGACGCTGAGCCCAGGCCCACTTTTCGCGAAAGGCTTTCAGACTGGGTGGGTTATCTCGGCCTTCTCCCCACTCGGATAGCGGTAAGACCAGATCAGGATGCAGATGCATGATGAGGCTGGTTTCACGTTCATCCGCATGATCACCCACGATGTCAAAAATGTCCTTGCCGGCATCCATGCCAAACCAGTTCACCACACTGAGAAAGATGCGCGGATGCCTGGCCTGAAGTTCACGCAGCATCTGACGAAAATCATTGCCACCATGACCGTTGAAGATCACAAACTTGGGCACGCCGACGCCTTCGAGACTGTAGATAATGTCTTCCAGCACAGCCATTTGCGTGCTGGGATTCATGTTGATGCAAAAAGGGATGTCGAGTTGTCCGGTCTGCACGCCAAACGGCATGTTTGGCAGGATGGCGACCTTGGCTCCGGCCTGCCAGGAGATGCGTCCCGCTTCTGCCGTCATGGCTTCGTTTTGCAGACTGTCTGTGGCATAAGGCAGGTGCCAGTTGTGTGCCTCCGTGGCTCCCCATGGCAGGACGGCCACCTCGTAATTCGTCGCCTTGACGTGTTTCCAGTTGGTTTCAGCGATGAGCCAGGGACGTGGGAAAGAGGACATGGGTAAATGATTCAGGATTGGCGTTTCTGATACAGTGGAATCAAGAGCAGCGTTAAAACGTAGATTCCTGCTTTCCATATCACACGCTTCCGTGTGATATGGTGCGATTTTTACACTCCACCATGACCCGCCGATTTCTTACCCTCCTGTTACTCGCCACGGCACCAATTTCTGCGGATGAAGCTGCCACGCCCGTGGAGCGCATCAAGATCGCCAAAGACTTCAAAGTGGAGCTGCTCTACACGGTGCCGAAAGGTGAGCAGGGTTCGTGGGTGAGCATGTGTTTGGATGACCAAGGTCGCCTTATTGCCTCAGATCAATATGGTGCACTGTATCGGATTACACCGCCTGCGATTGGCGGCAGCGCTGCGGAGACGAAGATCCAAAAGATCGACCTTCCCATCGGCGCGGCTCAGGGCATGGCCTTCGTGAAAGGCAGCATTTATCTCCAAGTGAATGGCGATGAATTCCAGGGCCGCGGTTTATACAAGGTCAGCGATACCAATGGAGACGATACTTTTGACAAGGTGGACCTCATCCGTGGTTACACGGAGCGTGCTGGTGAGCATGGCCCACACTACGTTGTGCCTGGGCCGGATGGTGAGAGCATTTACGTCATCGTCGGCAATCAAACGCCGCTGACCGAGTTCACGAAAAATCGCGTGCCCGCCGTTTGGCAGGAGGATCTGTTGCTGCCGCGCATCTATGGCCGTGGCTTCATGAAGGATGCACTGGCACCACGAGGCTGGGTGGCGAAGGTCAGCCTGGATGGCAAGCAGTGGGAACTCATCACCACCGGCTTCCGCAATCAGTATGGTGCAGCCTTCAATCGTGAAGGCGACCTCTTCACCTTCGATGCTGACATGGAGTGGGACATGAGCTTGCCGTGGTATCGCCCCACACGAGTCTGTCAGGTGCTCAGCGGTAGTGAATTTGGCTGGCGCAATGGCAGTGGCAAGTGGCCGGTACGCTGGGAAGACAGCGTTCCGCCCGTGAAGGACATCGGCCCGGGCTCACCCACCGGCACTCAGTTCGGTTATGGTGCCAAGTTTCCCGCCAAGTATCAGGAGGCCTACTACATCTGTGACTGGAGCTATGGCAAAATGTATGCGGTGCACCTGCGTCCCGACGGCGCTGGCTACACAGCCGATTTTGAGGAGTTCATGAGCGCACAGCCGATGCCCTTTACTGATCTTGTGATCAATCCGAAGGACGGCGCGATGTATGTGAGCATCGGCGGACGCAAAACACAGTCGGCTCTTTATCGCGTCACCTACACAGGCAGTGAGTCCACCGAAACCAAGCCCTTCAATCTGGAAGGTGACGCCAAGTCAGTGCACGCTCTGCGTCGCTCACTGGAAGTTTTCCACGGCGTAACATCACCCGATGCCATTGGAAAAGCCTGGCCGCATCTCGCCCACTCAGACCGTTTGATCCGCAACGCCGCCCGCATCGCCATTGAGCATCAGCCAGTCGGAACCTGGAAGGAAAAAGCACTCGCTGAGTCCAATCCGCGCGCCGCTTTGACGGCGCTGATGGCTCTCATCCGACATGCAGGAGCGGCTGATCAAGCCGCTGTGATCGCAGCTCTGGATAAGATCGCACTCGATGGGCTCGACCTTCCTGAACAGACCACTTTGCTCAGAAACTACACGCTCGCCTTTCTGCGCCTCGGCGAGCCGACACCTGCTCAGAAGGCCAACACCATCGCCCGCTTCGCCCCGCTGTTCCCGCACAAGGACGTCGGCCTCAGCCAGGACCTCTGCGAGATGCTGGTTTATCTCGGAGACCAGAGTGTGATCGCCAAAGCCGTGCCGCTGGTGAACAACGCACCGACTCAGGAAGAGCAGATCGGCTATGCGAAAAGCCTGCGTCTCGCCAAAGCGGGTTGGACACCGCCGCTGCGTGAGGAGTTCTTCAAGTGGTTCAGCCGAGCCGCCACCTACACGGGCGGTGCCAGTTTTGGGATGTTCATTGAGGACATTAAACGCGACAGTCTCGCCGGACTCAGCGATGCCGAAAAAGCGGCACTCAAGCCCATTTTAGAGGCTCCTCCTGCTGCGAAGAGCCCGACCTTTGCCGCGAAGCCGCTGGCCTTTGTGAAGCAGTGGACCGTCAAGGATCTGGAAGGCGTTTTGAATGTCGGACTCGAAGGTGGGCGCAACTTTGAAAATGGCCGCAACAGCTTCGGAGCCATTGGCTGCTTCGCCTGCCATCGGTTTAACTTCGAGGGCGGTGCTGTCGGACCTGATCTCACCAGCGTCAGTGGTAAATTTGGCCCAAGAGACTTGCTGGAATCCATCATCGAGCCGAGCAAGGAGATCAGCGACCAGTATGGCAGCATGGACTTCAAGATGAAGAACGGCAGCCTTGTCGTGGGCCGTATCATGAACCTGAAGGAAGACACCCTGATGGTGAACATCAACATGCTGGACCCGAATGCGATCCAAAGCCTCAAACGAGCTGACATCGAAAGCATCAATCCCAGCAAGATCAGCATGATGCCCGCCGGACTGGTGAATATGCTGAAGGAAGACGACATCCTGGATCTGCTGGCCTACCTGCTAAGCAAAGGGGATGCGAAACATCCGTTCTTCCGCACGAAGTAATTTTTAATCAACCATCCATCACCATGACCACACGTCGTCAATTCATCAGCACCAGTCTTGCAGCACTTAGTGCCTCCACTTTGCCTGCCATCGAGCCTATCAACCGCGCTGGCAAAAGCCGTATGCAACTGGGCGTCGCTGCTTACAGCTTCCGTGAATACTTTCAGTGGATGCGCGGCAAGGAGAACAAGCCGAAGGATGGTCACAAACCTTGGAGCATCCTGGATTTCATCGACTGGTGCGCGGATAACAATGTTCCCGGAGCCGAGGTGACCAGCTACTTCTTCCCACCGGACGTGGATGAGAAATTCCTGCTCGAAGTAAAACGCCGCGCCTATCTGCGTGGGGTGCAGCTCGCGGGCACTGCCGTCGGTAACAACTTCGCCCTGCCGAAGGGTGAGAAGCTTAGCGCCGAGATCGCCGATGTGAAGCGCTGGATCGACTACTCCGCGATCATGAATGCACCGCACATCCGCGTCTTCGCCGGCCCGCAGCCCAAAGGTCTCACGGAAGAGGAAGCCGTCGCCAATTGTCAGGAAGCCTACCAGGAGTGCCTCGACTATGCCGCGACGAAGGGCGTCTTCCTCGGCTTGGAAAACCACGGCGGCATCGTCGCTGAGCCGGACAACCTCATCAAGATGGTCAAAGCCGCCAACAGCCCCTGGGCCGGCATCAACTGGGACAGCGGTAACTTCCACACCGAAGATCCGTATGGCGATCTCGCCAAGATCGCTCCGTATGCCATCAACGTGCAACTCAAGATGGAGATGAGCCCGAAAGGCACCAAGAAAGGCGAAGGCCAACCTGCTGATGTGCCGCGTCTGCTGAAGATCCTGCGTGACGCGAACTATCAGGGCTGGTTCACGCTCGAGTATGAAGTGGCGAAGGACCCGTTTGTCGAAGTGCCGAAGATTTGCAATATGCTGCGACCTTTGTTGGGGTAGCAGTTTGCGGTGGTTGACGATTGTTTGCCGTTGTTGGCAATGGTTGCCGATCTCAGATGCCTACTAAGGATGTGCGATCTCAAACGACTGCCAATCGCGCATCCGGGACAAACCACAGCCAACTCATATGAGAAAACAGTTCCCATTCGAGAAACTTGAAGTCTGGCAGCATGCCAGACGCTTGGTTCATGACGTTTATGCATGTTCACGAGAGTTCCCTAAAGAAGAGCGTTTCGGGCTGACCAGCCAACTCACGCGAGCGGCTGTGTCCATCGTGAATAATCTAGCGGAAGGTTCAGGCC
>CANHTV010000323.1 GCA_947463285.1 Verrucomicrobiaceae bacterium
CCCATCATCCAGGTCTATCAGATCCCCGAGCCCGCCATCCCCGCCGAGCATCTTGATAAAGAAATCCTCTCCCCCGAGCCTCGCGTCTGGCGTGCCCTCTACCCGAAAAAGCGCCACAACGCCGAGACCCTCCTCGTCCACCCCCAGACCGGCCGCCTCTACCTCGTCACCAAGGACGACGATGGCGAAAACACCCTCTACGCCTTCCCCGAAACCCTCACCGAAGGCGAAAACATGCTCCTCGAAAAAATCGTGGACATCGACTTCCCCTCACGTCCCCGCCTGGGCAAGCGGCCCAAAGACGCCGAGCTCACCACCGCAGGCGACATCTCCCCGGATGGCCGCCGCCTCGCCATCAGCACCTACAGCTACATCCACGAGTGGCAGCTCCCCTCCGGCCAGAGCCTGAAAGACGCCCTTAAAAAACCCGCCCGCCTCATCGAGCCCCCGCTCACCCCACAGATGGAGGCCCTCTGTTACGATGCCGACAGCCAGACCCTCTGGTTCACCAGCGAACGCCTCCCCACCCCGCTCTACCGGCTGAAGCCCTGAGCAGTGAGATGCAGTCGATCCATAGCGAAGGTGTGAGCGTGCAGTGAAGGCAAGGCGTGTCACTTATTTTGGTCCCAAAGGCATGGGTGCATAAGCGATGGGGCGAAAAACACTTCACTTTAGAGCCTTGATCGGGGAGACGCTCCCTAAAGGCGACTCCTTAGCTCTTCTGCCGTTTCCTGGAGCCTTGCAACCCATGGGGGCTGCGGCACGTTCTTGACCACCTGACCATGAGTGCTGATTCCATCTCCAAGCCCAAGTTTACCAATGCTCTCGCCAAGGAGAAGTCTCCCTATCTGCTCCAGCACGCTCACAATCCGGTGAACTGGCTGCCCTGGGGGCCTGCGGCGGTGGCCAAGGCAAAGGCGGAGGACAAACCCATCTTTCTCTCCAGCGGCTACTCCACCTGCCACTGGTGTCATGTCATGGAGCGCGAGTCGTTTGAGAATGAGGAGATCGCCCAATACATCAATGATCACTTTGTGCCGGTGAAGGTGGACCGTGAAGAGCGCCCCGATGTGGACCTGACCTACATGACCTATGTGCAGGCGGCGAGTGGTGGCGGCGGCTGGCCGATGTCCGTATTTTTGACGCCTGATTTGAAACCTTTTTTCGGCGGCACTTATTATCCTCCAGAGAACTCAGGTGGGCGCATCGGCTTCAAAAATCTGCTCAAGGAGTTGGATAAAGCCTGGCATGAAGATCGGCAGAAACTGCTGGAAAGCTCCGAGCGCAGCATCAGCAAGCTTCAGGAATATCTCGACGGTGAAAACACAGGCAGTGACGTACAGACGGAGGCGATGCTGCAAAAGGCCTACGATGATCTCTCCAGCAGTTATGACTACCACGAGGGTGGCTTCAGCGGAGCACCGAAGTTCCCGAGATCTTCTTCAATCAATCTTCTGCTCAGGCTGCATCTGGCCTGGCTGAACAGGGAGGAGAAAAAAAGCGAAGCCGACTGGGCGGCTGAGATGAGCTTTCGCACACTGAAGGCGATGGCAAATGGCGGCATCTGGGATCATGTGGGCGGCGGCTTTCATCGTTACAGCGTGGACGGCTACTGGCACATCCCACACTATGAAAAGATGCTTTACGATCAGGGGCAGCTTCTCTGGGCCTATGCGGAGGGCTTTCTCATCACAGGTGCCCCATTCCTGAAGGATGTAGCTCAGCAACTGGCGGGCTATGTCGCCCGTGATCTGCGGCACAAAGAAGGCGGCTTTTTCTCCGCTGAGGATGCTGACAGCTACGCCAAAGCAGGTGATGATCACAAAAGCGAGGGAGCCTATTACGTCTGGACGGCAGCTGAGATTGACGCACTGGTGGGCAAGGATGACGGCAGCCTTTTTCGTTATACCTATGGCGCACGACGTGATGGCAATGCGCGTCCAGAGAGTGATCCACACGAGGAACTCAAGGGCACGAACACGCTGTTCCGCGCCTTCACGCAGAAGAAAACGGCGGAGTTTTTCAAAAAAACGCCCGAGGAGGTGAAAGTCATCATCGAGCGTTGTTTGAAGCTGCTTTTGGAAGCTCGCAGCCAGCGCCCGCGTCCGCATCTGGATGACAAGGTCATTACGGCCTGGAATGGATTGATGATCTCTGGCCTGGCCCGAGCCGGTGCGGCTTTTGGCGATGACAGCATGATCACTCAGGCTCGTCAGGCGGCGGAGTTTTCATATGAGCACCTGTGTGAAAAACCAGGTCAGGGGCTGCACCGCAGCTGGCGTGAGGGCGAGCGTGGGCCAAAGGCTTTTGCGGCCGATTACGCCTGCCTCATCCATGCGCTGCTGGACCTCTATCAGGCAAGTCTTGAGGTGAAATGGTTGCAATGGGCTGAGGCTCTGCAAAAAGAGATGAACGGCCTCTTTCTTGATGCTGAAAAAGGCGGCTACTACAGCGTTCATACCGACATGGAGCACTCCGTGCTGCGCATCAAAGAAGACTACGATGGCGCCGAGCCGTCGCCCAATTCGCTCGCGGCGCTGAATCTGGCACGGCTTGCTGCGATGCTCGATGACAAAGGTCATGCGGAGCAGGCACAGAAGATCGTCACGCTCTTTGGCAAGACCTTGCAGGAGAGCCCCAGCGCTGTGCCGCTGCTGGCCATGGCGGCTGATTTCCTGGAACATGGCAAGCAACAGATCGTGCTCGCAGGAGATCGCACCACGCCCGAGTTCCAAGCACTTCTGAAGGTCGTCCACATGCGCCTGCTGCCAAAGGCAGTGCTTCTTCATGCCGATGGTGGCGACGCACAGACATGGTTAGGCACAAAAAATGAGGCGCTCGCCGCGATGCAGCCCGTGTCTGGAAAACCCGCCGCCTATGTGTGCCAAAACTTCACCTGCCAAGCACCGGTGACGGATGCTGCCGCTCTGGAGAAGCTGCTGAGTGCGTGAGTGCGGATCCCGCATGTGATGAGAATCTTTGCCAAGCATCCACGCCAGACGTAAGCCAATGCCCATGAACATTTATGAAACCCGCCGCCTGCTTGATGAATACCTGCTTTTTCATTACGGGGCAGATCATGAGGTCCTGCCATGGGCTGAGGGACCACAGTCGGCCCTGCGTTTTGCCATCCGCACGGTGACGGAACTGGCCGACTTTGAGAGGAACCCTCAGTCAGCTCTTGATCTCGGCTGCGCCGTTGGGCGGTCATCCTTTGAGCTGGCCAAGCACTGCCAAAAAGTCATCGGCATTGATTTCAGCCAGAGCTTCATCGATGCAGCCAAATCTCTGATCACAGGCGAGCTGGCCTACGATCGCCTGGATGAAGCCAGCGCCAGCACGACCCTCGTGGCCCGAGTGCCAGCGGATTGCCCGTGCGACGGCGTCAGCTTCGAGCAGGGAGACGCCATGAACCTGCGCGAGGATCTCGGGAGTTACAATCTCGTCCATGCGGCGAATTTGCTCTGCCGTCTCACCGATCCCCAGCGCCTGATCGAGCGACTGCCAGAGCTTGTGAAACCCGGCGGACAGCTGCTGCTAACCACACCCTGCACTTGGCTGGAGGACTTCACCCCGCGCGGGCACTGGCCGCAGGGCTCCACCCGTGAATGGCTGCATCAGGTCCTCGGGGAGCATTTTGAACTGAGTCTGGAAAAGGACCTGCCCTTCCTCATCCGTGAACATGCCCGCAAGTATCAGTGGAGTGTCGCTTTGGGGTCGAGCTGGATTCGCAAGAGTTGAGATCGCTGGAAGCGTGGTTGCACAGCGGCTGCAAAGGCCGCATTCATGGGCCATGACCATCGAAGAAATCACCGCCCGCATCTGCGCCTTCCGGGATGCCCGGAACTGGATGCAGTTTCACAATCCCAAAGACCTCGCCGTCGCCATCGCAGCTGAGGCGGGAGAGCTGATGCAGCACTTCGTCTGGAAGACGCCTGAGCAGACACCCCAGGTAGTCATCGAAAAACGTACCGAGATCACAGATGAGATCGCTGATGTCGCCATCCTGCTGTTTGAGCTGGCGCATAATCTCGACATCCCGCTCGCCGAGGCCATGCAGGCCAAGCTGGACCGCAACGAAAAGCGTTATCCCGTGGAAAAAGCACGCGGCAATAATTTGAAGTACAATGAACTCTGAGACCGACCCCGCTCCCGTCCATAAGCGCCGCCCGAGATACAGCGGCAAGAATCCCAAACGCTTTGAAGAGAAATACAAGGAGCTGAATGCCGAGCGCTACCCGGACGAGGTGGCCAAAGTCCGTGCCTCCGGCAAAACGCCCGCAGGCCAGCATGTACCCATCATGGTCAATGAAGTGCTGGAGTGCCTGCGCACCGGCCCTGGTCAGCAAGTGGTGGATTGCACCCTCGGCTACGGCGGCCATAGCCAGGCCTTGTGGCAGGCCATTCAGCCAGGCGGGCATCTGCTCAGCCTAGATGCCGATCCCATCGAAATCACCCGCACGGAGACGCGTCTCCGCGCCGCCGGTCTGACGGCAGCCACCTTCACCACCCGACGCTGTAATTTCGCCGGTCTCAGCAAGGCCATCGCGGATGTCGGCTGGCATCAGGGAGCCGACATCATCTTTGCCGATCTCGGTCTATCCTCGATGCAGATCGATAACCCAGCGCGGGGCTTCAGCTTCAAACACGATGGCCCTCTGGACATGCGCATGAACCCGCAGAAAGGCCAGTCCGCAGCTCAACTGCTCGCCAGTATTTCCAAGGAGCAACTCGCCGATCTCCTGCATGAAAATGCCGATGAACTGCACGCCGCCCAGATC
>CANHTV010000324.1 GCA_947463285.1 Verrucomicrobiaceae bacterium
A
Source organism: Verrucomicrobiaceae bacterium (assembly GCA_947463285.1). Taxonomy (GTDB): domain Bacteria; phylum Verrucomicrobiota; class Verrucomicrobiia; order Verrucomicrobiales; family Verrucomicrobiaceae; genus Prosthecobacter. The sequence goes on from CANHTV010000324.1 coordinate 2, forward strand.
ACGCGGTTCAGTTTTCCCACGGCGTGCGCTTTTACACCTCAGCGCAGGATTTGCCAGATGGCGAAACCATCGTCAGCTACTTCATGAAGCTGGACTACATGGACCCGGCTGAGGCCGCTGAGATCTTTTCAGGTCATGTCGGACTCAGTGTCTATGGCCGCATCACGCCCGTCGTCACACCACCGGGCTTGCTCATTACCGAAAGCAGCACCGTGGTGAAGCAACTCGTCAGCATCCGCGAAGCCATCGACTTGGGTGATACCGGCTCCTCATTGGTCACCAAATTCATCCCCATCGTCTATGCAGAGGCCTCCGTCGTGGCCCAGATCATCCAAGCCACACTCACTGCCCAGGCCCAGGAAAAAGAAACCAAAGGCATCAACACCATCCGTGGCAATGTCGCCAGCGATGGCCGCAGCAGCTCCAAGGAAGAGCGCCGTGAAGAACGCGACAATCGACCTGCACCGCCGATCATCGTGAATGGCCAAGTAGTGCAGCAAAACTCTCAGGCCGCACAACCCAGCGCCCAAGTCATCGCCGACACAAGGCTAAACCAGCTACTCGTCGTTGCCGCACCAGCGGACTACGCCTACGTCGCCAGCTTGATCGCTGAGTTTGACAAACCGCTGGAGGCCTCCATGCCCTACGAGAGAAAACTCAAGTACGCAGCCGCCGTGGACGTGCTCAGCGCTCTTGTGGATTTGCTACAAGATACCAGCGGCGGAGCCACGCAGCTGCCCGGCGGCGGCAGCATCCAGCAGCAGCGCGGCGGCGGTATCACCTCCAGCAGCAGCCAGCTTCTCTCAGGCCGCAGCACCACGGGCACACGAGGCGGACAAGTGCTCAGCACTAGTGGATCATCAGACACCGCCACCGGCAGCACCGGCTCCGTCAACCGTGCTGACATCATCCAAGGCCCCACCGAAGACAATGCCCCCGTCTCAGTACTCGTCGGAAAAACCCGCGTCGTCGCCGATCCGATGTCGAACACCATCCTCGTCGTCGGCAGGCAGGAGGAAATCGACAAAGTCACCTCCATGCTCGACATGCTGGACCGCCGCCCCGCGCAGGTTTATCTCGCGACAGTCATCGGCCAGTTAAACCTTGGTGACGACTTTGATCTCGGCATCGACCTCCTCGGCACTGTTAAAGACCGCTCTGGTAGAGGCAACAACTTCACCGCAGGAAACCTCATCTCAGGCAATCCCCCCGGCGTCAATGACCTGACCACCAACATTGCCTCCGCCTTAGCCGCTGGCTCAGGTCTCAATCTCTACGGCCAAATTGGCGACAACGTCGAATATTACCTCTCCGCCCTGGAATCCACGAACCGCTTCAAGGTTCTCTCCAGGCCCTCCGTCTTCGCCCTCAACAATAAAAAAGCCACCATCACCTCAGGCACGCTCATTCCCGTTCCAACCCAGAGCAATACCAATCAAAACACTGGCAACGGCAACATCACCGTTAGCTATGACTTTCAGGACGTCGTGCTGAAGCTGGAAGTCGTCCCCCTCATCAATGATGACGGCGAAGTCCACCTCACCATCGCTCAGGTGAATGACACCGTCACCGGTGAGAAATCCTTCCCAAACGTCGGCACCCTGCCCATCATCGCTACCGAGCAAGTCGTTACCTCCGTCACCGTGCGTGACCGCAACACCATCGTGCTCGGCGGCCTTATCTCCGAGCAATCTGAAAAGAAAGACTCAGGCACACCCTTCCTCAGCCGCGTCCCAGGAGTCGGCAATCTTTTCAAGCGCAACCAGAGCACTACCACCAGAAAAGAGCTGATCATCTTCATCCAGCCGCAAGTCGTGCGAGACGGGGCTGAAATCCAAGTCACCTCCTCACACGAAGATTACCGCACCACCGTCGGAGCCGACGCCGCCGCCCGCTTCCCCGAAGCCATGGACATCACCGCCGAGCGCGTCTCCAACGCCGAAGAAGAAGCCCGCCGCGAAGCCGAAAAGAAAAAAGGCAGTATCTTCTCACGCATGTTCAAGAGCAGCGGCAAAAAGCCCAAACAAGAAAACTTCGTCCCCGGCAGCCTGCGTTAAAATCAACTTACCCTGAAGTGGTAGGAAGGGCCTCATCCTCTGCCTTTCTCACTCTCAGCCTTGCTTTTCCAATGGCTCTGCCCTCTGGTAAAGGCTCACTTTTCTCACACTCATGGGCGCACAATGGAAACAGAAATGGCGTGAACTCGCCGCAGATCAAAAGGGCAAACTCGTCGGCAAGCTGACGCGTGAAATTCAAGTCGCTGCGCGTCTCGGCGGTGCCGATCCCGATCTCAACGCCCGTCTTTTTGCCGCCATCGCCGCCGCACGGAAGCAGAGTGTCACCCGCGACTCCATCGAGCGTGCCATCGCCAAGGGCAGCGGCGTCGGTGGGGAGCCTGTGAACTACCAGACCGTCATCTTTGAGGGCTTCACCCCTCATCGTGTGCCTGTCATGGTTGAGTGCCTCACCGACAACAACAACCGAACCTCCTCCGAAGTGAAGGTGCTCTTCAAGGCCGGCAGCATGGGCACGCCCGGCTCCGTGGCCTGGATGTTTGAGCATTGCGGCCTGATCGAGGCCCAGCACAAGGACAAGAGCCTGGACATCGAAGTCGCCGCCCTGGAAGCCGAGGCTGACAACGTCGAGCCGCTGGAATTGGATGATGACGATGCCGCAGGCCACATCGGTGCCCGTTTTTTCTGCCAAACGACCAGCCTGGACACCGTCACTAAAGCCCTGAAAGCAGCAGGCTGGAACGTCACCACCTCTGAATTGCATTACCGACCGAAGGATTATCCTGAGATCAGTGAAGCCCAGCATGAGGAGGTCACCGGCTTTCTGCAAAACCTGGATGGCCACGCGGATGTACACCGCATCTACGCGGCGCTGAAGTAGGCTGGTCCTGAGATTGAACCAGCAGGATGCTTTCCGCTGAGGGCGTTTTCGTGGTACTGCCATGAAGCGCCTTTTTCTTTTTGCCTTGTTTTTACTGATCACCCTGCCGCTGCTGGGAGCTGAGCAGGTTTTTTTTGCCTTTGATGATCACAACATCGCCTGGCAGTATAATCTGAAGCTGACCCTGCAAAAGGCACAGAAACACCCAGCCAATCCGGTGCTGCGTCGTGGCCCACCCGGCTCGCCAGACCACGGCCATGCCATCCTTTATGGCACGGTACTGAAGCAGGGTGACACCTTTCGCATGTGGTATCTCGGCATGGTGGAAAAGGAAATCAAAGCCGGGCAGGCCCCAGGCTGGTGGCGTCCGATGTGCTATGCGGAAAGCAAGGACGGCATCCACTGGACGAAGCCCAACCTGTGCCTCGTGGACTACAACGGCAGCAAGAACAACAACATCTGCCGCATCGAAGCCGAGGTCTTTTCCATGACACGGATCAATGACTTCCTCTCTGTGCTGCACGAGCCAGAAGATCCTGATCCCGCGAAACGCTACAAATGCGCCTACATCGCCCATATGCCGTTTGATGAAGTCAAAGGCGGGCGTAGCAAGATCGGCCCCAATGAACGCCGATGGGGAGCCACGATCTATGCCACGAGCGCCGATGGCCTCAGCTGGAAAGTCGTCGGCGACCGCCCTGCCAATGCTGGTGGCGAGCGTTTTGAAGTCAGCAGCCTGTATCGTTTTGGCGACTTTTATTACAGCACCGGCCAGCTGCTGTCCCCCTGGACCTGGCGCCCGGATGGCAGCGACATCGGACGTGATATGCTGGCCTATCGCTCGCCAGACTTCGTGACGTGGTCGAAGGCCAAGGCTCGCGCCTTTGCACGTCCTGGTCAGCTCGCCAATCCTCCGATCAAAGGTCAGCAAATGCACATGGGCGCGGGATTATGGAATCGCGGCAACGTCATGCTCGGCCTCCACGGCATGTGGCAGGACGCCGCCGAGGCACCGCCCAAGGGTGAAAGCTGGAACTACGGCGTGCGCGTCGATCTCGGCCTGCTGGTGAGCAATGACGGCGTTCATTTCCGCGAGCCCGTGCCCGGTTTCACCATCATCCCCAGAGGCAAAGAAGGCGAGTGGGACGACATCGCCATCCTCCAGGGCCATGCCTTCGTGAATGAAGGAGATAAAACCATGCTCTGGTATTCCCACTGGGACACCGGCAGCAAGCTCAAGAACATGGAAATCGGCCTCGCCACCCTGCGCCGCGATGGCTTTGGCCATCTCTCCCGCAAGGCACCAGAAAACGACGGCCACTTTGTAACGAGCACCTTCACCGCGCAAAAAATCTCTCTCAACGTGGACGGCATCACCCCAGATGCAGCCCTCAAAGCGCAGCTGATCGACCACTTGGATCGCCCCGTTCCAGGCTTTGAAGCCCAGATCACCGAAAATGGGCTGCACCAAGAAATCCGCTGGCCTCAGCCTCTACCACGCGGGAAAAAACTAGCCCTGCGTGTGGATTTTCCAGCCAACAGTAAGGCGCAGATCTTCGCCGTGTATTTAAAGGAGTGACCGAGCACCGAGTCGGCTGAGGTAGGTCAAGTCAGGCCGATTTTGCCCCAAAAACGGCGCAAATGCCGGGAGTTCATGAAAGACAAAAATTCACCGATCATGACTTTTCCCAGCCAAACTCCTTGCCACGGCCTGAGACGTTGGCTAAAAGGCTGTTTCGCCTTATCAATGCAGGCTCTCATTTTATGAAGTTCACGATCAGCAAGGAATCCTTCCAGCAGGCCATTCAACAGGTACAGCACGTCGTCAGCACACGCACGACACTTGCCATCTTATCCAATGTCCTGCTTCGCGCGAAAGATG
>CANHTV010000325.1 GCA_947463285.1 Verrucomicrobiaceae bacterium
CAAGGCGAAGCCGTTTGACGGCGCAGCCTCACGGCGTCGGAACGAGCTTCTCACCACTCGCAGGCATCGTCTTCGTCGGTTCGCCAGTGAGGAGGCCGTTTTTCACGAGGAAGCGGTCAGCGGCGATGAGCGTGACGGTTTGCCAGGGGCCGCTGTTGAAGAAGCTGTGGGACTGGCCGGTGGCGATCTGGAGATCGATGGTTTTGGTGCCGAGGGTCTTCCATTTCGCGTGGGCGGTGTCCCAGCCTTTTTTCCAGCCGTCCAGATCGCCGAAGAAGGCGATGGCGGGCGGGAGATCGGCCTTCAAATGGCGCAGGATGTCGATCTCGGCGTCCTTGTCGTCATCAGTGGCGAAGGCGGGATTGAACCACACATAGGCGACAACGCTGGTGTCGATGTCTTTCGGGTCGGCGGGGTCGTTGAGGCCGGGATTCATGGTGGCGAGGGCGCTGATGTGTCCACCTGCGCTGCCACCGCCGGTGATGATGCGATGCGGGTCGATGCCGAGTTCGCCTGCGTGCTGTTTGAACCAGCGGATGGCGCTTTTCGCGTCGGTGACGCACACGCGCTTCCGTGTTACGCCCGCGGGAAGTTTGGCGGCATCGGCTTTGCTGAGCATCTGATACTCGGCGGTGGCGCAGACGAGTCCGCGACTGGCAAAGTAGGCGCAGGCGATGCGAAATTGCGCGAGCGAGCCACCACCCCAAGCTCCACCGTGAAAGAGAATCATGCCGGGCACCTTGGCCTTCGCGGGATCATGATTCGGCGGGAAGTAAATCTCCATCTGGCGCGGCTTCCCGGCGCTCTCTTTGTAAATGTAGGGTTTACCAGCGGGCGCATTGGCTCCGATGCCGACTTTGGCTTTGGCGGGTTTGTCAGCGGCCAGCGTCGCGCCAAACAAGGCACAGAGAGCAAGGGTGAGGATCTTCATATCAGAATGGTGTCGGTTATTTGCCTTCCTTGGCCCACTGCTTCATGAGGGCGATGTTTCTCTGGACCTCGGGATTGTCTTTTTTTAGATACTCGGCCATGTCGCTGTCATACATGGCTTCGGATTCAAAACCTTTATCCTGAGAAGAAGCGATCCATTCATCGAGCTGAGAACGATGGGATTCGAGCTGGGTTTTGAATTCAGGATTGGCAGCCAGATTGGTGATCTGCCAGCGATCATTCACATACTCATAGAGTTCCTCTTTCGGACGCGTGGGATTGAAGAGCAGTTCTTCTGACACTGAAGGCAATGTGCCAGCCTCGTGTGCTGCTCGCAGGGCAATGACGATGGCTTTGTGATCCTTGTAAGCATTGGGCTGGAGGTGAGGTCGGTTGGGGAAAAAATTACGGATGTAGAGAAATCTATCGCTGCGCACGCTGCGCAGACGCTCGATAGTTTCGTCACAGCGATCTCGCGCTGAAAAGGCGGCCTCACGCGGGCGGTAATCATTCGCGAAGATGTCACGACCCTGCATCATTTCAGGGATCGGAATGCCTGCGGCAGCGAGGGAAAGCGCGGCCATGTCGATCTGCTGGATGAGGTCAGAGCGCACAGCTGCTTTTGGAATAGTGGGGCCGCGCACGACGAAGGGAATACGGGTTCCTTCATCATAGAGGAATTGTTTGCCGCGCGCATGACTGATGCCGTGATCGGTCATAAAAATGATAAGCGTGTTGTCCAACTGGCCTTCTTTTTCCAATCTCGCGATGACACGTCCGACGTGCAGATCAGTGAGGCGGACACTGTCGAGATAGGCAGCCCAGTCCTCCAGCAGCACGGGGTCGCGTGGGTAGTAGGGCGGCAAGATGACTTTTTGAGGATCGGTGGCACTGCCGAGCTCTGCGCGGGCACGGGCTGCGAGCGCACGGTTGGCTTCCACGGTGTCTGCACGCAGTTTACCACCGTGTAGCTGGACCTGCATGAAGAAGGGTTTATCGCCACGATCCGCCCAGTCATGGCTGTCATACATGGCGGCATCCCATTCAAAATTATAGTCCGTCTTACCCAGACGACCTTTTAGATTGGAAGCTGCGTTGTTGTTCTTCTTTTTGCCGGCTTTGCCCGTTCCATAAGGCATTCCTCGATAATCCAGATCCGGCAGACCACTGCCGATACAGGTGTAGTAACCCGCTTTTTGAAGCAATGACGGCACTGGCGCGACACCCTCAGGAAGGTGGATCTTTAGCTGCCCACGACCACTGCGATGATGATGAGAGCCGATAGTGGTCTGATACATGCCGGTGATCAAAGCGGAGCGGCAGGTGGAGCAAACAGGCGCGGTGACGTAGGCACGTGTAAACTTGGTGCCCTCGGAGGCCAGCTTGTCCACCGCAGGCGTCTGGATCAAGGTTTCACCATAGCACGAAAAATGCGCTGACATATCATCCACTACAAACCAAAGAATGTTAGGCCGTACCGCCGCCTTTGATACCTGAAGCAGAGTGAATAGAGAGAGTAGAAGGAAAAGGTATTTTTTCATGTTCGGGCGTTAGGGATGAGTGATTTCGAGAAATGCCAAGACTGGACGATGATCTGAGGCCATGGCTTCAGGCAGGACATCGCTGCTGATGACCCAGAAGTCGGCGGATGAGCGATAAAAGACATAGTCAATGCGTGACTGCGGATTGACCGAGGGGGCCGAGGGTGCGCGCTTTTGATCCATGGCGTGCATCCAGCTTTGTTCCAGGATCTTGATAGGCTCCTCGTCTGGTTTTGCATTAAAATCACCCGCCAGAAGAGTGCGCAGCTTATCAGCCGGACCAGCAAAAAGCTTGTTGATGGCCTCGGCCTCTGCCACTCGATCCGCAGGCACATTATGCTGAAAATGGGTGCTAATGAAACGCAGGGGCTTGCCATCAGGAGCCTGAACGGTGATCGCCAGAGCGCCGCGTGGATAAGTTTGCAATTCCGGCGTGGCCTCCGTGTAAGGAAGCGGCTGGATGATTTCATCCAAGATGGGCAATCGGGTGAGGACAGCATTGCCAAACAAACCTCCCTCATAGTGCTGAGTAGGTCCGAAACGTGCAGTTAGTCCGGTAAGTTCACCGAGTTTCTGAAGCTGATGCACACGCCCCGAGCGCAACACGCCGACATCCACCTCCTGCAAGGCAACGAGGTCCGGCTTGGCCGTTTTGATGACTTCAGCCAGACGCTGGATGTTGTATTCACCATCCATCCCTTGGCCATAATGGATGTTGTAACTAAGCACTCGCAGGCTTGAAGGCATCTGTGCTGCCACAGCCTGAAAAATCAAGGCACTGGCGAGTGTAAGGATGGCGATTTTCATGGGTATCGTGAGCGCAGTGAAACGCCACAATGACGACGGCTTATCTGGAGAAATATACAAATCACCACAACGGCGGCGTTAGGTGGTGGTTAAAGTAAATCTCGACACAACCATGAAACTGCATTCCCACCTACTGATCCTTTTCCTGAGCCTCAGCGCCCAGGCCCAGGAAACCCCGCCACCGTCCAGTGACGCGCCCAAGCCTGAACCGGAGCGTGCTGCGCGCGCTGCGACTGAAGAACCGCGACGTGAAAGACCACCAGCCCCAGAGTCACGCCGGGCTGAACCCGAGAACAGTCGCCCTCGCCCTGATGCTGAGCGAACCGAGCCTTCGCGCCGCCCCCAGCCAAAGAAACGCCCTGATGGAAACCGTGGTGAACGCGGTGATCCAACACGTCAGGAGTCGCCAGAAAGAAAGCCAGACATGCGAGATGGCGGCCCTAAACGCGGACCCACGGAGCATGATCGTCATAGCCCTCGTGACGACCATCCCGAGACACGCAAAGGCCCTGATCAAGGACCACCACGCGGCCACCCTTCCCCGCCTCAGCATGGCATGCAGCAGCATCCAACCCCATCACATCGCGGCCCAGACATGCGACCACAGGGTCCGCCACCACCTCAGGCCAGAGGCGATCATGGGCCTCGTGGCCCGCAGATGGATCATGGACGCGGGCATCGTGCTCATGGTCAGCGGCACTTTAAACACCGCCAGCATCGCAAGTTCCGCCAGCATCGCTCAGGCCATCAGCATCCCATGCAGCTGCACCAGGGTCGTGGCCCAGAGATGCAGGGCCGTGGACCTCAGCTACCGCATCAGCCGCATCATGGGCATCGCCCAGAATCACGGGACCAGCACCATCCAAAACCGCAGGGTGACAAACCCCACGGGCGGACTGACATGCCAGAGCGTGGACCACGCCCACCTTCTGCGTAATCGTATTGAACCGCACGCTGCCAAAGGCTAGCCATGAGTCATGCGTCTCATCTCTGGCAGCGCGGGCGGCATTCCGCTCGAAGTCCCTAAATCCGTCACCCGTCCGACTCAGGACCGTGTGAGGCAGGCTATATTTAACATGTTGGGCGATCTCATCGCCGGAGCCCGGGTGCTCGATCTGTTTGCAGGATCGGGAGCACTCGGGCTCGAATGTTTAAGCCGAGGTGCCGAGAGCGCCCTGCTCATCGATCAAGATCGTGGAGCCTGCGAAGTGATACGCAAAAACATCGCCAAAACCAAACTCGAAGGCGCGACGATACGGCAGGGGGATGTCTTTAAAACCCTCGCTCAACTGGCAGGTACAGGCCAGACCTTCGACCTCATTTTTGCCGACCCACCTTACGCCCACAAACCCGGCGATGTAGATCTCAGCGCCAAGCTGACTGCAGATGCAAACTTTCTGCAACTCGTCGCCCACGGCGGCAGCGTCATCCTCGAAAGCCTCGCTCTGAAAGGCAGTCAGGGATTCACGGGACATTGGGAAATGCTGC
>CANHTV010000326.1 GCA_947463285.1 Verrucomicrobiaceae bacterium
CCGCGAGTCGTGCGGCGGATGGCAACACGGAGGGCGACTACGCCAAAGGCAGCGTGGCCCACACCAGCGGCAACGATACCGATCCGTGGTGGGAGGTGGAGCTGGCCGGAGATCTGCCCATCGAGCAAGTCGTGGTCTGGAACCGCACCGATGGCTACACGGGCACTCGTCTCGATGGCTTCCGCGTGGTGCTGCTGGATGCCAAACGCCAGACGGTTTGGAAGAGCGAACCCACACCCGCTCCCGCGAAAGACAAAGCCTTCGCCATTGCCGGGCCGACGAGCGTGACCTTCACCACCGCACTCGCCGATCACGAGCAGGGCGGCTTCACCGCAGCATCTGTGCTTTTGCCAAAAACCAAGGAGAACAAAGGCTGGGCCATCGCTCCGCAAACTGACAAACCTCACAACCTTACCCTGCTCAGCGCTGCACCGATCCTCGTGCCCGCTGGCTCGAAGCTGCGGGTGGTGCTGGAGCAGAAATCCGAGTTCAAAGAGCACACACTGAGCCGCTTCCGCCTCGCTACGACGGATGATCCACGCGTGCAAATCGTCACCGCCCTGCCGACCACTGTGCTGGCAGCCATCAACACCGCCACGGAGAAGCGCTCACCAGCTCAGCAGAGCACGATCCGCGATCATTATGTCCGGCTGGTAGCCAAAGAAGCCGCGCCCGAGCGCCAGAAGCTCGCCGCTTTGCAGAAACAACTCGCGGCACTGAAACCCGTGACCGTGCCAATCATGAAAGACCTCTCGGGAAAAGAGCGCCGCATCACGAAGGTGCAGCTCCGCGGCAACTGGCAGGCTCTGGGAGATGTCGTGAGTGAAGGCACACCTGCATCGCTGCATCCGCTGCCTGCGGGGGAACCTCGCAACCGCCTGACGATGGCCAAATGGGTCGTGAGCCGCGACAACCCACTCACCGCTCGTGTGCAGGTGAACCGGCTCTGGGAGACGCTTTTCGGCGTCGGCATCGTCCGCACCAGCGAGGAATTTGGCAGCCAGGGAGATCTCCCCTTTCATCCCGAACTGCTCGACTGGCTCGCGGATGAATTCATGACCCGCGGCTGGGATGTGAAGCACATGATCAAGCTCATGATCATGACCCGCGCCTATCGCCAGACCTCCATCACCTCGCCAGAACGCGCCGAGCGTGATCCCGACAACCGCCTGCTCGCCCGTGGTCCACGTTTCCGCCCCACGGGCGAGATGCTGCGTGACCAGGCCCTGGCTGTCAGCGGACTGCTGAGCTCGAAAATGCATGGTCCCGGCGTGCGTCCCATCGCCCCGAACATGGGCCTCAGCACTGCCTTTGGCCGCAGCAATGACTGGACCACCAGCGAGGGTGAGGACAAACACCGCCGCAGCCTCTACACCGAAGTCCGCCGCAACAGCCCCTACCCCAGCTTCGCCACCTTCGATGCCGGAAATCGCGAAGTCTGCATGATCCGCCGAGGCCGCACCAACACCCCGTTGCAAGCCTTCGTGACACTGAATGACCCTGTCTTCATCGAAACGCATCAGGCCATGGCCCGACGAGTCAGCAAGGAAGCCTCCGACACCACTTCCCGACTGAAGCTCATGTTTAAACTCTGCGCCTCCCGTGAGCCGAGCGCCAAAGAGATCGCCGCACTCACAAGGCTTCATGATGAAAGCCTCACCAGCTATCAATCCGACCTCGAAGCCGCCAACAAAATGGCCAACGACCCCATCGGCCCCGCCCCCAAAGACGCCAGCATCCCCGACCTCGCCGCCTGGACCACCGTCGCCAATGTCGTGATGAACCTCGATGAGTTTTTGATGCGGAGGTGATCTGACCACTCTCGCGTTTTTTGGCCGTATCACCCGCATTGCAAGGCTGCTTGATTGTAGAACGCAGAGTCACTTGCGGAAAGCACCATACCCGGAGGTAAAATAATGGCGGGTAAAATGATTCATCCAATCATTTTGCCTCTCATCATTTTACCAGGCTCTGGGGTTCCCGGGGCAGGGTTTAGTCGAGTGAATGGATCAGCGACGAGGAGAACGGGGCAGCGGTTGGGGCTGGTGGTGAGGATCGTCTATCCCATTGCGTCGCCCAGTTCATTGTTTTACCCTCAGCCATGATCGCACTCGACACTCTTCATCAACTGCCATTGAAGGAAAAGCTCTTCGTAATGGAAGCGCTCTGGGATGATCTTTCGCAAACCGAAGACGGATTGCCAATGCCCCAGTGGCACAAGGATCTGCTTGATGAACGTGAATCACAAATCGCCGCAGGCACGGCCAAATTCATCGACTGGGAAGACGCTAAAAAGGAAATCCTCGCTGCGGTGAAATGAAGATTCAGATCCTCGATCTCGCGAAGGCTGACCTCATTGAAGGCTACCACTTCTATGAGGAGCGTGAGGCCGGATTGGGCGACTATTTCCTCAACAACCTTTACACCGACATCGACAGCCTCGCGCTCTTCGGCGGCCTGCATTCCAAGCCCTATCGCCACTATCACCGTGCGTTGTCGAAGCGTTTCCCCTTCGCGATCTTCTACACTATCGAGCACGGTATCGTGAAGGTAAGGGCTATCGTAGATTGTCGGCGAAATCCTTCCTGGATTCGTAAGCATCTCAGCGGCGCTTAATCGTCAATTCGCCACATTCCCCCACATCAGACAGATGATCTGCGGGATAAACAAGAATAGCTAAAATCAGCATCCGATTTCATGGGGAACAACCCTGAATTGATCATCAGCACAGGCCAATTAGAACCTTGTCCAAGCAGATGAAGAAGTTACTCTCTCTACCATGACTCCACTCCACCATCTCCGCGCAGGCATCATCGGCACCGGCTTTATCGCACCTGTTCATATTGAGGCGCTGAAGCGGCTCGGCATTCAGGTCACGGCCATCTGTGGTTCCTCAAAAAGTGCCGTGAAGACCGCTGAAATGTGGGGCATCCCTGAAGCTTATGGCGACTACGATCATGAGGCGATGTATGCCAGCCCGAATGTCGATGTCGTGCACATCACCTCGCCGAACAAAGCGCATGTGGAGCAGTGCCTTCAAGCGCTGGAAATGGGCAAGCATGTCATCTGTGAAAAGCCGCTCGGCATGACGACGGCTGAGACGGCGAAGGTCGTGGAAGCGGTGAAGAAGGGCGGCAAAAAAGGTCCTGTGTTCGCGGTGAACTACATGTGCCGATTCTTCCCTGCCGTGCTGCAAATGCGGGCTCTCGTGGAGCGTGGTGACCTCGGCCAGATCATCCATGTGCAGGGGCATTTCTTTCAGGACTGGCTGCTGCATCAGACGGACTACAACTGGCGCGTGCTCGCCAGTGAAGGTGGGAAACTCCGCGCGGTGGGTGACATCGGCACGCATTGGATTGATGCGGTGAGTTTCATCCTTGGTGCCAAGGCCACCAACGTCTTTGCTCACATCGAGACCTTCCACAAACAGCGCCTGCGTCCGAAGGGCGAAGTGCAGACCTTTGCCAAGGTCGATCCGAAAACCATGGTGCCCTACAAGGTCGATACCGAAGACTTCGGCAGCGTGCTTTTGAAGTTCGGGAAGGCCAAACATGGCTTTGTGGACGGGGTTCATGCCAATGCCAGCATCTCTCAGGTCGCCGCAGGCTGGAAATGCAGTCTTGGGCTCGGCATTTACGGCACGAAAGGCAGCGTTCGTTGGGATCTGCAACAGCCGAACGAAATTCTGCTCGGTCGTCGGGATGAGCCGAACCAGATCCTCCAGCGAGGCACGCCCGGCTTCATGGAAGACGTGGCAAACTTCACTGACTACCCCGGCGGTCACCCCGAAGGCTTCAGTGATGCTCACAAGATGCACTACCGCGCCGTCTATGAGCACATCGTCAGCGGCAAAAAGACGCCCGCCTTGTTCGCCAGTGCCGCTGATGGCCACCACGAGGTGAAACTTTGCGAGGCTATCCTCCAAAGCAGCAAAGAGAAGACCTGGGTGAAGGTTTAGTCCCTCGCTCTCGCGCCTTCTCCACCAAGACCCGTTGGCTCGCGCCAGGCAAACTTTGCGAGCCACGGGTTCGGTTTGCGCTCCACGGCATCGGCAATCAATTCACCGAGCACGGGCGTGAACTTGAAGGCATGACCTGAATCTCCACTTGCGATGAAAAGGCCAGGATGATCAGGATCATGGTCAATCAGGAAGTGGCCGTCGAAGCTGTCGCCATAGAGGCAGATGCGAGTGGAAGCTAAAGGCGCATCCGCGAGTGCGGGGAAGGTCTCTCGGAGGAAGGCTCGGAATCGAGCCTCCTCGCCTGCGGGCATGACTCGTGGCTCGCTGGCACGCACACGTCGGCCCGGGCCATGATTCGCCACCTTTACGATGCCTTCCGCGTTCGCGGGAAAGCCATACCAGCCCGTGGTGCCGATGTCGGCAGCCCAGACTGGGAAGGCTGGCGCATGCCAGTCTTCAGGATTGGCAGGGCGGAAATGAAAAACCGGCTGCGCTGTGGCCCAAAGTCGGTCACTGAGCCATGGAAGATACTCCGTGGTCCATGCGCCGACTGCTGACACGGTCACATTCGCACGCCATTCGTTTCCGAGCGTATCTTTCACGCCGCTGATTCGCCCGCGCTCCTCGATCCATTGGCCGAATTGGGCATGCTCATGGATCTCCACTCCAGCATTCAAGGCGTCCTGTTTCAGTCGCACGACGACTCGCCCGCTTGCGCCCCAGCCGCCGCATGGGTTCAGGTAGCCGTTGGGAAAGGACTCCGCTTTCCACTGCGGATGCTTTTGCTGCA
>CANHTV010000327.1 GCA_947463285.1 Verrucomicrobiaceae bacterium
AAAATCCAGGTGCAGGACCTCAACAACGCCGGACTCGACGCCCTCGAAGCCGCCACGCAGAAGCTCCTCGCCGCTGCCCAAAACGAGCCGGGCCTCATCTCACTCGTCACTGGCTTCCGCGCCCGCACGCCGCAGTTCAAACTCGAAATCAACCGCGCTCAGGCGAAGACCATGGGCGTCTCGCTCGCTGATTTGAATGAAGCGCTGCAAGTCTATCTGGGCTCCGTCTATGTGAACGACTTCAATTTGTTCGGCCGCACCTACCAAGTCACCGCGCAGGCCGAGCACGAGTTCCGCAAAGACCCCGCCGACGTCTCCCGCATCAAGATCCGCAATCAAAACGGCGACATGGTGCCGCTCGGAGCCTTGGTAAAAGTCATCAAGACAGGCGGTGCCGATCGCGTGCAGCGCTACAACCTCTACTACTCCGCCGACATCAACGGCAACACGCTGCCCGGCATCAGCTCCAGTCAGATGATCGAAAAGATTGAGCGCCTCGCCCAAGAGCACCTGCCCACCGGTTTCGCCATCGAGTGGACGGACCTGACCTACCAGCAGATTCTCGCAGGAGACACTCTCATGTACATTTTCCCGCTGTGCGTCATCTTCGTCTTCCTTGTGCTCTCTGCACAGTATGAAAGCTGGAGCATGCCCATCGCCATCATCTTGATCGTCCCCATGTGCCTGCTCTCCGCCATCGGCGGCGTGTGGCTGCGTGGGCTGGATAACAATATCTTCACGCAAATTGGACTCGTCGTGCTCGTCGGCCTCGCCGCGAAAAACGCCATCCTCATCGTGGAATTTGCCAAGCAGCTCCAATACGAAGGCATGGACCGCGTCAAAGCCGCTGTGGAGGCCAGCCGCCTGCGTTTGCGCCCCATCTTGATGACCAGCTTCGCCTTCATCCTCGGCGTGCTCCCGCTCGTCCTCGCCACCGGAGCCGGTGCCGAAATGCGCCAAGCCCTCGGCACCGCCGTCTTCTTCGGCATGATCGGCGTCACCGTCTTTGGTTTGCTCTTCACACCCGTCTTCTACATCATTCTCCGCGCTATCGTCGAACGGCGCAAACCAGCATCCATCACTCCAGTACTCCATGCAGCTCATTAAGTCACTCCCGCTGCTGCTTTGCCTGCTTTCAAGTTGCACCGTCGGCCCGAAGTTCCTCCAACCGCAGCCGAAGATGCCTGCGGACTACGCTTCCAAGTCGTCCAACACCACTGCTGCCGCACCCACCTGGTGGCGCAAACTCAACGACAGCACGCTCAACGACCTCATCGCGCAAGCCACCGAGCAAAACAAAGACCTCGCCGTCGCCAAATCGCGACTGCTTGAAGCACGAGCCTTGTGGCGAGAAGCGCAGTTCAACTTCGCGCCCACCGTCACCGCTGGTGGCAGCTACGAAACCACGCAGCTCGGTGCCTCCATGAACGCCGCCTTTCTTGGCCGCACCATTGATACCTGGCGCATCGGTTTCGATGCTGACTACGAGCTCGACCTCTTCGGACGCGTCCGTAACAGCGTGAAAGCCGCCAAGGCCACCAGCGCCGCAGCCGAGGCCAACGCGCAGGACCTTCTCATCACGCTCCAGGCCGAGGTCACCATCAACTACCTCGAGCTCCGCGGTGCCCAGGCTCAGCTCAACGTCGCGCAAGAAAACGCCGGCAATCAAAGCGAAGCCCTGCGCATTGCCGAAGCCTCCCTCAAAGGAGGACGCGGCACACAGCTCGATGTCGCACGCGCCAACGCCCTTTTGAACGCCACGCAGGCGCAAATCCCCACATACGAGGAAAGCGTCGCCAAGGCCATCCATCGCATCGCCGTGCTCTGCGGACGCAATCCCTCCGAACTGCGCCCACAGCTCCAAAAAGCCCTCAAACAACCCGCTGTGCCATCGAGCGTCGCCATCGCCAAACCCGCTGAGTTGCTCCGTCTGCGCCCCGACATCCGCAGCGCCGAAAACGCCCTCGCCGCCGCCACCGCACGAATCGGCATCGCCACCGCCGATCTCTTCCCACGTGTCACCTTCGGCGGACGCCTCAATCTCGAAGGTCAGAGTCTTGCGAGTCTTAGCGAGTATGGTTCGCCGGCCTACAGCTTTGGTCCGCGCCTCAGTTGGGCCTTCTTGAATCTCGGCCGTGTGCGGCAGCAGATCAAAGCCGCCGGTCATCGTACCGACGCGGCTCTCGCGACCTACGAGCAGACTGTGCTCCTCGCTCTCGAAGAAGTCGAAAACGCCCTCACCAGCTACGACCGCGAGCGTCAGCGCCTCAGTCACCTCGAAGCCAGCGCCGCCAGCGCCCGAGAAGCCGCCACCCTGGCAAGACAAAGCTATCAAGACGGTATCGCCGACTTCCTCACCTTCCTCGACGCCGAACGCGTCGCTCTCAGCGCCCAAAACGACATCGTCCTCAGCCGCACCCGCGCCACCGCAGCCTGGGTCCGCATCCACAAAGCGATGGGCGGTGGTAATTGAGTGTCGGGGCCATTCCTGGCCCCTCTGTTCATGGCGCAGGAATGCCCCAAATACGGCTAAGCCTCATCAGCTACTTCTCCAGCCACTCCAGGTTAAACCGTGCTACCGTGAGCCGTCCTCCGGCAAAGGCGGCGACGCCTTGGGTATCGCCGCTGCGGCCGTAAAAACAGAGGATGGTGCCCTTTGGCGTCACGGCGATATCGGAATACATGCTGGGGCCGTCTTCGAGAAGTTTGTTCACTGGCCATGTCTGGCCTTCATCACGACTGATCTTCACGCTGACGTTCTTGCGATCTCGATTTTTACCAGGCTCTGCCTTGCCTTTGGCTTTCTCCAGATTGTGAGGATTGGAAAAGAGGATGAGGCTTTTTCCTTCGTGGTTGTAACGGACGATGCCGCCCATGCAGATGGGCTCGAGCAGGGCTTCGTCAAACCGAGGCGCGCTCCAGCCTGTGGCCCCATTTGGACTGGTGACGATGATTCGCCGATGGGCTTTGGATTCGCTGCGGACGTTTAGCATGACGCGTCCATCGTTGAGCTCGATGGCCACGGTTTCATTGGGATTGATCCAATCGTCGGTGCAGGGCACGGCGATGTCTCCAGCCTTCCAGGTCTTGCCCTGATCATCGCTGTAAACGGTGGCCGTGACGCTGGGACGGTGGGCATTGCCACCTTCACCGGTGGAAAGCCAGACAGGCACGACGAGACGACCGGTTTTGAGCTGGATGCTGTGGTTCGGGCCGGTGGCGAGCACCTTCCATGCATAGTCTTTTTTGAAGGCTTCAAAAGCTGCGGTGATCTCGGTGGGCTGGCTGAAAGTGAGTCCATCATCATCACTGCGCTGATAAAAAACGCGTTGGTATTCCAGGCAGAATAGCATGTGGAGGGTGCCGTCCTTGTCAGCGATGAGGACGGGATTGTTGTAGGTCACGTCGGCAGGATCGACGTTCTTCATCTTGAGGGCGAAGGGGTTTTTCGTTTTCGGCCCTGGCACATTGGCGATGCTTTTCGTTACGCTCCAGCTTTTGCCATCATCCGTGCTACGACGCAGGAGAATGCGGATGTCATCCCAGTCACTGACGCCAGCGGAGCGCTTCCGAGCCTCACACCAGGTGAGCACGGTGCCCCCGGCGGTGACGACGATTCCGGGGATGTGGTAAAGCTGATAAGCGGGATCTTCACCGACGATGAAGAGGTCTTGTTTTTCCATGAATGGCTCAGCGGCAGACAGACAGCCACAGAGAAGGGAAAGAATGAGGACAAGGCGTTTCATGATGCTTTGGCTTGGAGTGATGCTGCTGGCGATCTCAAATCAGTGAAGACGCAGGCCGTGCCGCTGCCAGAAGGCCGCCAGCGCTGCGGGTGAACCATTGAAAACATTGCGCTCCACGGGGCGGTCTAGATCACCGAAGTAGAGCGGGAAGCGATACGCGCCGCGGTTATAGACTTTTGGGCGTGAGCGTCCACCTTGCCAATCCACACCACCGTATTGCCAGAGTGTCCAGTCAGGCCACACGCGGTATTGATTCAGCAGGCCGCGTGGGTTTCCCGGCGCGGGATAAACAGGCCCGGCACCGCTGTCGTGAGCATAAAGCGCAAGCCAGTACGGCATGCGACGCAGTTTGGCCTTCGTGGCCGCACCCGCACCACTAAGCAACTGCTTCAGGTGCGTGCTGTTTTCTAGATAGGCCACGGGCACAAGACCCGTGCGGCTTTCCACACGATCCATGAAGAGCAGGATGTCAGACAGGCGTGAGTTCGCATCAAAGTCGCCACACAGCAGCAGTGATGAAGCACGCCATGAACGACTGCGGGCGAGGCTAAGCGCACGATTCACCATCTGGTCCGCCTGCGCGACGGCATCGACATGATTTTGTAGTCGGTAATACACGCCAGGCAGCATTCCCTCACGATCCGCAGCCGCGAGAAAACTGGCACACTTCGTATCAAGATTGCCGCCTTTGCCAACGCGGGCGATGAGTGCGCTGGCACCATTGGATCGGAGCACCGAGACATCATTTTCCGAGAAGCTGCGACCATTGCGTTGACGCTCCTTGGGATCATAGGCTGAGACATTGATGATCTGCGGCATCGCCCCATGAAACGCAGCCGAGCTGCCGGATGAGCCGCCGGTTGGAGGTGGGACGCATTGCATTAAAAGGAAAATCGGCAGCAGCAGGAAGCAACGTTTCATAAGTGTGCAGAACATGGAGAGGATTTGCAGATTCTCCTGAAATTCATCTCGCCAATTCACGTGCCGAGCCTCAGGATGGAA
>CANHTV010000328.1 GCA_947463285.1 Verrucomicrobiaceae bacterium
GATAAACATGAACACGGTTGGAAACGTGATCGTGGATGCCAGCAGTCTGCCCGGTGGACTGACCCTCAGCGGTAGCGGTGCTTGTCGGCTTTTTCTGGTCACGGGTTCAGGCGGCGCAGTCTCCTTGGTGGGACTGGTGCTAACCAGCGGCAATGGCGTGGGCGGCGGCGTCAATGGCATCGGTGGGGCGATTTACAATCTCAACGGAACATTGAATCTTGATCACTGCACCTTCATCAATCACGCTACCAACATCGGCGGTGCGGTGATGAACAATGGCGGCACTCTGACCGTGCAGCGCAGCACTTTCGCTGCAAATAGCGCGAACGATTCTGGTGGAGCGATCAACCATGCTGGCATCAATAGTCTTAATGTCGAGCGATGCACCTTCAGTGGAAATTCTGCCAGCAACAACGGCGGTGCGCTTTACAACGCAGGTGCCGCAAATCTGACGCAATGCACCTTCACTAGTAATTCCAGTCTCAGTGGTGGTGCCATTTTTAGTCAAATGAGCAGTAGTCTGGCGCTGACTCATTGCACGGTGACAAACAACAGCGCAGAAAACTCCGGTGGTGGCATCCGTCTCAACTACGCCGCCCTCACTCTCACAAACAGCATCGTTGCTGGTAACAGCAGTCCCAGTGGCCTGGGCTTGGACATCGGTAATTCTGGAGGTTCTCCATTCGGTGCCTCTACGGTCACCCGCGTGGGGGCCAATCTCGTTCAGTCATTGCTGAACAGTGGCAATTTGGCATCCGACTCAGGCCCTGCTGCAATCTCGGAAGCACCACTCCTTTCGCCGCTCGGCCATTTCGGAGGTCTCACTCAGACCGTGGCTCTTCTCCCCGGTAGCCCCGCGCGTAACGCCGCCATCGGTAGCAGCAGTTCCAGCGACCAGCGCGGCTTTCCCATCCTCGCCACGGCCGACATCGGCGCCTATGAAGCGGGCTCGATCACGAACTTTGAAAACTTCATTTGGGAAACCCTGCCTGTCACAGCGACCTCACCGCAACACGCCACCACCTTTGATTACGACGGCGACGGCCATACCAATGAAGCTGAATGGATCGCCCTAACCGATCCCATCAGCGCCAGCAGTCGCTTTGAGGCCACTTCAGAGCGCCAAGCTGCCAACCTGGAAATTACGGTGCCAACGGCTTCTGGCCGCCTCTACACCCTGCATGAAAGTGCCACGCTCGCTGGCGATAGCTGGACAGCTGTCAGTGGCTCTGTTCCACTGTCCGGCAACGGTTCCCCGATCACCTTCCAGATCCCTATCAGCAGTGATAGCCGGTTTTACCGTGTGCAGGTAAGCCTACTGTAGCACGCGCGGTCCTGTCGCGAATCGCATACACTTTGTCGTGGTGAAATCCTTCTTACCTTGGCTATGCTGGCTTCATGCCCAAACTCGCCGCCTTCCCGAAAGCCTTCATGGTCGCCCTTTGCAAAGAAGGGACGATGACCGTCTCCGAATGGATCAAACTCGCCTCCACGCTGGATGTGCAGGGCCTCGAATGGTACGCAGGTTTCCTAGAGATGGCCGATGAGAAAAACTGGCCGCGCTTTCGTCGTGAAGTCGAAGACACCGGCAAAGTCATCCCGATGATGTGCTGCTCGCCCGACTTCACGCACCCAGACGCCGCTTTCCGCGACAAGGAGATCGCCAAGCAGAAACGATGGATCGACATGACGCACACGCTTGGTGGCGGTTACTGTCGCGTGCTCAGCGGTCAGCGTCGGCCTGAGTTGACGTTGGATGAAGGTGTGAAGCTCGCCGCCGACTCGATTTACGCCTGCCTGCCGTATGCGCAAGAGCGAGGCATCACGCTGATCATCGAGAACCACTACAAGGACGACTTCTGGGACTATCCTGAGTTCGCGCAGAAGATGGATGTCTTCTGCAAACTCGTTGATGCTGTGAACCATCCGAACTTCGGTGTTAACTATGATCCCTCGAACACCTACCTCGCCGGTGAAGATCCCATCGAACTGCTGAAGCGTGTGTCGCATCGCGTCGTCACCATGCACGCCAGCGACCGCTACCTCGCTGAGGGCACCATCGAAGATCTGCGCAAAGAAGAAGGCGGTGCTCAAGGCTACGCCAAGCGCCTCCGCCACGGCGAGATCGGCAAAGGCCTCAACGATTACGATGCCATCTTCACCGAGCTGAAGAGCAAAGGCTTCAATGGCTGGATCAGCATCGAAGACGGCGTCGATGGCATGGAGCAGCTTGCCCGCAGCGTGGATTTCTTAAAGAAGAAGATCGCGCAGCATTGGGGTGTTTAGTCTTCACTCACCCATTGATGAAACCCCTCATTGTTCTAGCCCTGCTTTCCACGTCGCTTTTTGCTCAGGAGCCAGAGCGCATTCGTGATGTCATTTACACGAAGTATGATGGCGTGGCGCTGACGATGGATGTCTTCAAACCAGCGCAACCGAACGGCGCGGGAATCATCAAGATCGTGAGCGGAGGGTGGAAATCGAATCACAAAGGCATCAGCGACGGTGGCTGGCCGAAGGCGGGCTACGAAGCCTAAGGGAAACATTCCAAGGAGATAAACCGAAACGCTGCCCTTGCTAACAGCCATTCAATTGGCACGACACATGCTTTGATTTATACAATGATCTCTCCCATCCAAGAGTATCTCAATCAACTTCACTCTCGCTTTGCCTCCGTTATGGACGGTCATGTGGCGGATTATATCCCGGAACTAGCCAAAGCAGACCCGCATTTGTTTGGCATCTGCATCGCCACGCGCGACGGGCATGTCTATGAGGTAGGTGACACGCGGCAACCCTTCACCATTCAATCCATGTCCAAGGCGTTGGTTTATGGACTAGCTTTAGAGGATCGGGGGGAAGAGCATGTCTTGTCACGCATCGGAGTCGAGCCATCAGGCGAAGCGTTCAATGCCATTAGCCTTAAAGCAGGAACCGGCACACCATTCAACCCGATGATCAACGCAGGTGCCATCGCGACATCTGGGCTGGTTTTGAAAAAGGACGGGCGCAGTCGCATTGACCGCGTGCTGGAGTATCTCAGTGGTTTCGCCGGACGAGAGCTCCAGATCAACAACACCGTTTTCGAAAGCGAGAGCCAGACAGGTCATCGAAACCGCGCCATCGGCTGGCTTTTGCGAACCTTCGGCATTCTAGACGAAGATCCAGACGAGTCTCTAGAGACCTACTTCAAGCAATGCTCTGTCGAAGTCACATGCCGGGATCTGGCGCTGATGGCAGCGACACTGGCGAATCAAGGTGTGCAACCGCTGACGGGTAAACGCGCGATTGCTGCTGACTATGTGGACAATGTGCTCGGTGTCATGGCAACTTGCGGGATGTATGATTGGTCAGGCGAATGGATTTATCGTGTCGGACTCCCAGCCAAGAGTGGTGTGGGCGGCGGCATCATCGCCGTGCTGCCAGGTCAGTTGGGCATCGGTGTCTTTTCACCTCCTTTGGATACTCAGGGCAACAGCTTCCGTGGAATCAAAGTCTGCATGGATCTAGCCCGTGAGTTGGCGCTTCACATGCTCAATCCGACGGCGACTCCTCGTTCCGCAGCACGTCTGAACTATCACGGAGGAGAAGTTATGGCTCGGCGGCGTTTGCCACTCTCAACGAGTGAATTGCTGCGCCAGCATGGTTCAAGCATCCAGATCATTGAACTTCAAGGAGGGCTCACCTTCACCACCATTGAACCTGTGGTGCGGCAGGCCAGCCAACTAGCTGAACATACTTGTAAGCACATCATTTTTGACCTGCGTGCTGTCCTCAGCGCAAACTCAGTAAGCTTGACTCTGCTCGCAAACCTCGGCACAAAGTTGGCCGAGCATGGTGTGACCATGGCGTTCTGCCAACCTGGTAATTTACAAGACACGTTGCACGACATTGGCATACCTAGAGAACATATTTTCACCTCACTTGACGGTGCCTTGGAAGCTTTTGAGGACGCTTTATTACTCGAAGTTTCCGGCATCTCATGGCGACCGAGCGGGACTTTGAAAATCAAAGAATGCTCTTTGTTTCGTTCATGTTCGGAAGAGGACTTAGCCCTCGTTGAAGAGGAGCTTCAACTCCGCAGCTATGAGGAGAATGACGCACTGATCACCGCTGGTGAGAGCGCTGACGAGATGTTCGTCCTCTTGAAAGGCACGGTCGAAGTTCAGATCCACGCTAACAAGGACTCACATAAGCGTGTCGACTTGTTAAATCCTGGAATGACTGTGGGTGAGATGGCCTTTTTGGATGGATCGCCGCGTTCCGCGAGTGTCGTGGCCATTGAGCCCGTGGACTGCCTTGTTATCTCAAAAGCATGGTTCGAAAGTCTCCAAGAGAGGCGGCCAAGCTTGAAGATCGTGCTCTTGCAGGAGATGACACGAGAGATTTCAGCTCGTCTGCGGCAGGCAAATGTGCAAATTGCTGCGCTTCAACGATCCTAAAACCGTCGCTCTGCTATGGCTGATTCGCAGCGAGGGTTTGGAATCTGGATCCAGGGGTAGAAGCTGATTTTGAGAAAGGTTTCGACTTATTTAAAAGGAAAATGGTGCCACATCATCAGATTGAACTCGGTATCTCGTCACTCGCCTGAATTTCGACTTGGTAGGGAAACGAGATGCTCTTGATCTCGGAACGCAGCTTTTCCGCAGCGGCATGGGACAAGGGTGATGGTAACCCAAATTGAAACACCTCCATGATTGGAATGAATAAGCAGGTTGAGGTGCTGATGCCTGCATC
>CANHTV010000329.1 GCA_947463285.1 Verrucomicrobiaceae bacterium
GCCACGTCTGGAGCGGCATCCCCGCGTGGCACGGCTTCAGCACCTGCGGCAACACGGTGCTCAGTACGTGAGTCATCAAACTCACCGTCACACTGGATCTTTTTCTTCCGCAGCCAGTCATAAGTCACGTTGTGCGTGATCCGGTAAAGCCAGGTGTAGAAGGCTGAGTCCAGCTTGAAATTAGGCAGGGCACGCCAGGCCTTGATAAAAGCCTCCTGCGCGAGGTCCCAAGCCTCGCTTTCATTCTGGATCATGTGGTAGGTCATAGCATAAACCTTCCCCCGGTAACGCGACACGAGCACGTCGAATGCACGCGTATCACCCGCCTGGCAGCGCTTGACCAGGTCGTAATCCGGGACTTCGCCAGGTTCAGGCGCAGTGGAGGCGGGCATGTGTTTGGAGATGGCAGAGGGCTGTGACGGACACGCTGTGCGTGTTATTCAAATTCATTTTCATCTGTGAATTGCCTCGCGTCAAAGAGCACTTTCACAAGCTCACATCATGCTTTGGATGCCTCAAAATAACGGAAATATAGGGGCACCTGAATGTCAATAGTCGTCCGTAAAAGTCACTACCCAAAACTCATCCCCTACGCCACTATGCCCGCCACCATGCACACTGTTCAGTCCTCGGCCATCAACCGCAAGTTCCCCAAGTTCGATCTTTATCGCCTCCTTCACACCGTTTTTCAGCCGACCTTTGGCTGCAAAATCTGCATCCTGATTGACCTGCCTGATCTGGCTGAGGCGAAAGACATGGCCTTCCTCAATAATCCTGAGCGTGCCATCCAGCAGCGGGCCTACAAGTATTTCCATCAAGGCCTGCACAATGGCGTGATGGAAGAGCTTGCCCTCGAAAGTGGCGACATGTTTGCCTACGTGCAGACAGGCGGTAGCAATCTCGACATGCCGGATCTCTGCGTGGACATGGAAGGCAAAGAACTGAGCCTCGAAAACGATGTTTATCCCAACTACGACATCATTCTCGCCATCACCACCTTCTCAGCCACCGCCCCCTTGACCGCTTTTGCCAAAAAATATGGCTTCCGTGGGGCAACTCTTCATGGCGTCAATGAAGTGATCCTCAACAGTGGTCTTGCCGTGGATTATGAAGAAGTCAGCCGCGATGCTGAAAAGCTCCGTCTCGCCATGACCAGAGCTGATTCTGTAGAAATTGACTTTGCCCTCGAGTCTGGAGAAGTCCTCACCGCCAAGCTCGAACTGAGTGGCCAGGAAGCACAAAAAAGTCATGGTCTCTGCCGTGGCACGACTCCAGACGTCGCCAACTTGCCAGCGGGTGAAGTTTATTTTGTCCCCACAGGAGCCGAGGGTTTCTTCCCCATGAAATATGAAGACGGCACACTGGGAAAACTCACAGTCGTAGGTGGTCGCATCATCAAGAGCGAACTCATTGGTGGTAATCAAGCCACTATTGCAGCGCACAATGCCCGTCTTTTGGATGATCCGATGACGGGTGTTCTTGGCGAACTAGGCTTCGGTACGCAGGTGCTTCCAGTCTCAGGCTCAGACATTCAGGATGAAAAGGTGCTCGGCACCTGCCATCTGGCCACTGGCCGCGATGATCATCTCGGTGGTCACATCACGCCGGATCAATTTAAGCGCCGCCAAAACGCCACGCATGATGATATTTTGTTCGCGCCTCACAAGACGCCGAACTTTGACATCAAGCAGGTGCGCATGAATCGCGGCAGTCAGCAGGAAATTCTCATTGAGCATTTTCAGCCATCCAAATACCTCATGGATGCTTTGGCTGAAGAGTAATTGGCCCTACTTTTCTTCTTTGATCACGTCTTTGGCGATCCTCAAAGCATCGCGTCCTGCTTCCATTAAAATAGCCCGCTCCGATTGTGGTTTTTGAACTGGAAGTGGGGTGCGCGGTGCCAAGGAAGCGTTGTAAGCTTTGATTTCTGGTAACGGCACTTCCTTTTTCGTCGTGGAGTCGATGACCGTTTTTTCGCCAGGCTTGGGTGGCTCTTCTTTTTTGGCTGGTGAATCATCAGGTTTGGCCTTCACGACCTTGGGCGCAGGCTTTTCAGACAATGATGTGGGAGGTTTTGCTCCTTCAATTTGGTTGGAATCAGACGTTTCACCCTCCTTTCTGTCAGGCTTCACGCGCACGGCTTTGTAAATGAGATTATAGTTGTGGCGAACGGCTGCTGGGAATGATACGCGACCGGGTTCGACGATCTTTTCACGAAGGAGTTTGGACGATAGGTCAGCCACCAAGTCGGTGCCAATTTTCACGGCTTTATCGACGTAAGGAGCCGCCACCGAAGTGGATGCTGAAGCTCCACCTTTGATCAGTTCACTGCTGATGGTGCGTCCTTGCAAAGCGAGGCTGCTCTGTGCTGTGACCAATGTGCCATCCGCTGCGAAGCTGAGCTCCAAGCTGGCAAAATCATCCGAGGCCATGAATCCGCGCACATGATCGATGCGGATCGAAACAAAAATACCTCCATCGGGCGAAGGTGAAACCTCCGGCTGATAGGTGCGGTAAAGCGAATCCGAAAGTTCATACTCGGAGGCCTTGCCTTTACGGGCCTTCCAGCCCCCGAGACTTTCCCCTAAAACATCCACATCAATCTCCACAGCACCCATCACAGGCAGGGCTGAAAGCAGAATCAAACTGGCAAGGTGACATTTCATACGGGGAAACATAGGCGCTATTAAACTCTTTTCAGGCGATAGTTATTCAAGACTTTTCAGTCGGAGCAGGGAGCCGACCCTTTGTCGCATCCCGCTTTGTTCGTGAGTAAATCCACCTCACTCGCGTATGTATTTAAACTGCTCATCATGCGTTCCCTCTTAGCCCTCGCTTTCACCCTGCCTGTCGCTGCCAGCGGCGTCGATTTCTCGCGGGAGATCCGCCCGATCCTCTCGGAAAACTGCTTCTTCTGCCATGGCCCGGATGAAAAGAAGCGTGAAGCCGGTCTGCGGCTGGATGACGAGGCTGCGGCCAAAAAAGATAATGACGGCGTCATCGCTGTGATTCCGGGGAATCCCGACAAAAGTGCTCTCATCCAGAGGATCATCTCCACGGACCCGGACGAGGTCATGCCACCGCCGAAGCAGCACAAAACCATTCCTGTGGCTCAGGTGGCGCTTTTGAAGGAATGGATCAAACAAGGCGCCCGATGGGGGAAACATTGGAGCTATGAAAAAGTCAAGCGCCCCGAAGTCCCCGCAGGTGAAAAGAACCCCTTGGATGCCTTCCTGGCTCATCGTCTCGGAAAAGAAGGGCTCGCTTTTTCGCCAGAGGCAGATGCTGCCACTCTCATCCGCCGAGTCGCTCTGGATTTGACAGGTCTGCCGCCGACGCTGGAGGAGCTGAGTCGGTTCATGAAGCAGCCCTACGAGGCCGCTGTCGATCACTTCATGGCCAAACCGACCTTTGGCGAGCACTGGGCATCTCAATGGCTAGACCTCGCCCGCTATGCGGACAGCTCCGGCTACCCGAGCGACCAACCCCGCGAGATCTGGGCCTACCGCGACTGGGTGATCCGCGCCTTAAACGCCAACCAACCTTTCGACCAATTTACCATCGAGCAGCTCGCGGGTGATCTTTTGCCAAACGCGACGGATGATCAGCTCATCGCCACCGCCTTCCACCGGAACACGATGACTCAAAATGAAGGCGGCACGAGCGATGAGGAGTTTCGCAATGCGGCTGTGATCGACCGCGTGAACACGACCTTTGCCGTCTGGATGGGCACCACCATGGCCTGCGCCCAATGCCACACGCACAAGTATGACCCGCTCACCATCAACGAGTATTTCCAGTTCTACGCCTTCCTGAATCAGAGTGCGGATGCTGACAAAAAGGACGAGTCCCCGCTGCATGAGTTTTACACACCGGAGCTGAAGAACCAGCGGATGCAGATGGAGGCGGATATTGCCGCACTAGAGGCACGTTTTGCCAAACCAGAGGCCAAATGGCTGGCCGGGCTCGCTGGCTGGGAAAAGCAGTTCAGCCAACAGCTGGCGTGGAAGCACGAAAAGCCGCTGACCGTGACCACGCAGAGCCAGCAGAAGGTTAGCATCGCAGAGGATGCCTTCATCACTGTGCCGAAAAAGAGCGATGTGGATGTTTTCACCGTCGAGCTGCCTTTGAAGTCGGAGAAACTCACCGCTCTGCGGTTGGAGACACCTGCCAAGCAGGGCAACTTTGTCATCACCAGCGTGCAGGCCCAGATCATCCCGCCGGCAAATAGGCCAGCACCACAGGCCCGTTTTGTGCGGCTGGAGCTGCCGGGGAAAAACAAAATGCTGCAACTCGCCGAGGTGCAGGTTTTCAGCGCGGGCAAAAACGTGGCGGTAAAGCGCCCCGCCAAGCAAAGCAGCCTCTACACGAATGCCGCCGCGAGTCGTGCGGCGGATGGCAACACGGAGGGCGACTACGCCAAAGGCAGCGTGGCCCACACCAGCGGCAACGATACCGATCCGTGGTGGGAGGTGGAGCTGGCCGGAGATCTGCCCATTGAACAAGTCGTGGTCTGGAACCGCACCGATGGCAACACGGGCACTCGTCTCGATGGCTTCCGCGTGGTGCTGCTGGATGCCAAACGCCAGACTGTTTGGAAGAGCGAACCCACACCCGCTCCCGCGAAAGACAAAGCCTTCGCCATTGCCGGGCCGACGAGCGTGACCTTCACCACCGCACTCGCCGATCACGAGCAGGGCGGCTTCACCGCAGCATCTGTGCTTTTGCCAAAAACC
>CANHTV010000330.1 GCA_947463285.1 Verrucomicrobiaceae bacterium
ACAGCTGTTAAAATGACACCGCCAGAGCAACTTAACATGGACGCCTACTGGCCTGTTACTCGTGACACAGGTTCAGCCATGGCAGCCGAAGAAAAGGCAGCGGCTGAAGGCAAAGAGGTAGCTGCTAAAAACTAGTTCGTTCATAGCCTAACCAAATTAAATAAAAACGCCGCAGTTTGCACTGCGGCGTTTTTGTTTAATGACTTGATAACAATCTTTTAGTTAGAGCGACCGAGGTAGCTGTTGTCTTCAGTCTTCACGCTGATCTTGTCGCCAGGTCCGATGAACAACGGAACCTGAACGACGAGGCCGGTTTCCAATGTGGCTGCCTTATAGACATTGTTGGCAGAGTCGCCCTTCACACCTTCAGGAGATTCGGTGACTTCCATGACCACCGAGGCTGGAAGCTCAATACCAACAACGACATCATCAGCGAGCTGCACTGTGTATTTCTGGCCCTCGATGAGGTAGAACTTAGCTTCACCGACCTGGTCTTCCATGAGGAGGACATCTTCAAAGGTCTCTGGATGCATGAAGTGATAACCGTCACCATCCTTGTAACTGTACTCATGCGGTTCACGATTCAGATTCACGGAGTCCAAGGACTCGTTTGAAGTCATGCGCAGGTTATAAACCTTGCCAGTGCTCAGTGCCTTGACGGACATCTGAACGAAGGAAGCCATGCGTGGTGGGGTTTTCAGTTCAAAGGCGGAGACGACGCAGACTTCGTTGTTGTAACGGACGGCGTGACCTTTGCGGAGATTGATGACGGGAGTAGAAGCCATAAGAGCGGGGCTGTTTAAGCAGGTAGCTGTGGAAAGCAAGAGACAATCAGCCAGCAAAGACATCTGAGACCACGCCTTTGGCCCCAGGGCGACAGACGAAAAGGCGACCTGCCAGGGCTTCATCGAGTCCAGGCTTCAGCCCGGTGGTGACATACAAATCACCGAGATCGTCACCGCCAAAAGCACAGGCGGTAGTTTCCACACAGGGGAAATCAATCTGCTCCAGCACCTTCTGCACAGCAGGATCATAGCAGACCACTTTGGCTCCATGGCAGAAGGCAACCCAGAGACGGTCTTCGCTGTCGATGGTCATGCCATCCGGGCTGCTGGCATCGGCGCTGGTATCCCAAACGACGCGCTCGTTGCTAATGGCGCTGGTGGCGACATCGAAGTCAAAGGCGCGCACTTTTTTACTCGGAGTGTCGATGTAAAACATGGTCTGGCCATCCTTTGACCAAATAATGCCGTTAGAATTGGTCACGGGACCAAATTTCTTTTCGATGCGCAGATCCTGATGCAGGCAGTAGAGAGAGCCCTCCGGGCGCTTGGCCAGACAGATGCTGCCTGCCCAGAGACGGCCTGCGGGGTCGCACTTGCCGTCGTTAAAACGATTGTCGGGCAGGTCAATCTCGGGATCACCTGCGGCAATGCTTTCACCGGTGGCTTCATTGAGAAAATGGAAGCCTGTGTCGCCAGCCCAAACCAGACCACCCTTGGCACGGGCAACCACAGTGCCGACACGCTGACCGACATCCCAGATTTTTTCAGCCTGTGTTGCGGGATCATATGCGAGGATCTTGTGGGCTTCGATGTCCACATACAGAAGACGGTTTTGATGCCAGACTGGGCCTTCGCCCCAGACGGAGATATGCTTGCCAATAGGTTCGACTTGGATCATGCGCGTTCTTCGATGCTTCATGCGTAGTGGTCAAGAAGAGGACATCGTGTCCGCACAATTCACCAAAGTCCAGGGTTGCTCAGCCTGCTTGGCAGACCTTATAAAGGAAATGACTGCATGACTCACTTCGCTTGGAAAAAAACGGCCCTACTGGCTTGGATGACCTTCACCACTTTTGTTGTGGAGGGGCAGACCTTAACGGTGAGTCCACCCGCCCAACCTGCGGCACCTACAGCTGAAAAGATCGCTCAGAGCTACTTGTATGCTGAGCCTTATCAGGCGCGCTTCGAGGTGCTGTTTGATGTTACGCGTTTCTCTCAATGGCTTGGTGAGAAAGAATCACTGCCACCTGAGCTGGATGCGGCCACGCAAAAGTCCCTCTGCGAAAAAGCAGCCAGCCTGGCTACAAACTGGTGCCGCCTGAATACGGGTGGCACTTCACAAAGCGGTCATTTCATCGGTGCCTCTATTATCAAAGGCAAACCGGCGGCGACGCTGCCGTTGGCGGAAGGTGAAGCTGTGGCAACGACTGAGGCCATGCTGGGCCTCATCTGGGAATTCCCAACGCCACCAGCGCCCGATCACGTCACCGTGGAATGGAGCGGCTTTCAGGATGGCGTCGAGACTCTGCCTCTGCGGGTGTTTTTTGGCTCCCAATCGGAAGTGATGGAAATCAACCGTGGCTTCCCTCGTGCGACATGGAAGACCCAGGGCCGCCTAGCCATGCCACGACCACTGGCGGAGGTGCCCGCTCTTAGCGTCACTCAGTCGATTTCGCTACCTCTGGTTAGCATCATCTGGGGGATTCTGGGGCTGATCTTTTATGCCTTCGTGCGCATTCGTGAGCACCATCTGCCTGGCGGGTCCCTGCCCTTTTTGTTCACCTGGATCTTTGGTGCGGTGCTGAGTTGGCCTTTGTTGAATATCCAGATCGGCGGCAATCCTGAAATCCCAGCCATCACCGATAAAGCTGTGGCGGAAAAAATCATCACGCCTCTGCTGCGCAATGTTTACCGCGCTTTCGATCATCGAGTGGAGTCGGAGATTTATGATGTTCTGGCTCTCAGCGTCGAGGGCGAGCTGCTGCGCAAACTTTACCTAGAGACTATCTCCGCCCTGACACTGGAAGGCCGCGAAGGCACACGCGTAACGATCAGTGAATTCAGCACGGACGTCTTCAAAGTGTCTGCGGCCAAAAGGGGCACAGGCTTTCTCACCGACTGCCAGTGGACGGCCATGGGTTCCGTGGGTCACTGGGGCCATGCGCACACGCGGGTGAATCGCTACACCGCCAGCGTCACGATATCACCCGTGGGCACGGCTTGGAAGATCACAGATCTGGAAGTGAGCGAAGCGCGGCGGCTCTGATCAGGCCAAAGCAGAGCGAGCGATCTTCTCGCAGCTCTGCACGTCCAGCTTGCCAGAGGAGAGAATGGGGATATCTGCCACGCGGATCATTTTCTTGGGAATCCAGAGCGGCGTCATGCCTTTTTCCAGCAGGCGATAGCGCAGATCCAGGATCTCCTGATGCTCGGGGCCACCGGGGATAGCCGTGAGCAAAATGAGCGCCTCGCCTTTATCGGGATCAGGCACACCGACGATAGCGATCTTGCGGCTGGCTTCATTTTCCAGGCCCATGGCTTTCATCAGCGCATCTTCCACCGTCTCGTGTGGCACCATTTCGCCGGCGATCTTGGAGAAGCGGCTGAGTCGGCCCTCGATGTAAAGGAAACCGTCCATGTCCACGCGGCCGATGTCGCCGGTGCGGAACCAGCCCTGCGTATCCTTCACCTCAACGGTGCGTTTTTCATCATGCAGGTAGCCTTCAAAAATGTTGGCTCCTTTGAACCAGATCATGCCACTGCTGTGGATGGACTGCGGCTCAAAGGTCTCTGGATGGGTGATCCGCAGCGCCAGCCCTGGCACCATCTGACCCACACTGCCCTGGCGATGACTCGGCAGCCAGACGTAACCGGCAGACTCTTCACCGAGCGGCTGCGGGTTCGGCAGATTGACGTTGGAGACGGGTGAGGTCTCGGTGAGGCCGTAACCTTCATAGACACGCTTGCCAAACTTCGTCTCAAACGCATCCGCCACAGTGGCGGGCAGCTTTTCCGCGCCGGTGACGCAGAGCTTGATGGAGGTGAGCGACTCTCGATTCACCCCGCGCAGGTAGCCGCGCAGGAAGGTCGGCGTGGCGATCATCAGACTGATGCGATGCTTCTCGATCAGCTCCGCCAGCTTCTTCGTCTCCAGTGGGCTCGGGTAGGTCACCAGATCCACCCCGCAGATAATCGGATACCACAGCGTCACGGTGCAGCCGAAGCTGTGAAAAAGCGGCAGACTGCCGAGGATGCTGTCGCCACTCTTCATGCCGAGTCGGCTGCCAAACTGGATGACGTTGGAGATCATGTTGCGATGGCTCAGCACCACACCCTTGGGATTTCCTGAGCTGCCGCTGGTAAAGAGCAGCAGCGCCTCGTCACGCCCGCCTTTTTTCGGCACCCCGAGGATCAGCGCCAGCAGGGAGGCTGGCAGCAGCTTGCTCAGCACCAGCCAGAGACCGATCTTAGCCTTCAGCTTCGGCAAAACACGCTCCACAAGGATGAGCTGCTTGCTCGGCGGCCAGGGGAAGCTCTGCACCTTGCGCACAAAAATATCCGCCGTGATAAATCGGTCCAGATCACCCGCCTTGATGGCGTGCTCGATGGACGCCCGGGCTGCGGTGAAGTTCAGATTCACCGGCACCTTTCCGGCCAGCAGCACGGCGATGTTGGCGATCAGGCCGCCTATCCCAGGTGGCAGAACGACACCCACGCGCTTCTTTTTCGTCTCGCTCTGGATCACCTTGGACAGCGCAATGGCCGCTGCCAGCACCTTGTCATAGCCCAGAGCTTTATCGTCTTTGCCGTCGATGATCTGGTGCTTGCCACCATGCTTTTTCAGGCCGCAGAGCAGCGCATAGGCCAGATGCATGTCCAGCGCCGGATGCGCGGAGAAGCACTGCTCCGCCAGAGACATCATGGACTCCTGATAAAC
>CANHTV010000331.1 GCA_947463285.1 Verrucomicrobiaceae bacterium
ATGATGCAGGCCGTGCGTGGCGTGGTGCATGAAGGTCTGACTCCAGAGCAGGGCTTCCAGATGTATAACGACCTCAAGGCCGCCGGAACCAAGTAAGACGGCTGTAGCGGAGTGATGGAGTCGTGGAGTTTTGCTCCAATCCATGACTCCATCCCTCCAGTTCTCCAATCCCTAGGCCGCCGTGGTTTATCGCCCGGCGGCCTTTTTCGTGCCTGCGTCCGATTCAAACCAATCCTTGTCCGATGGGGCCGAACTCTGATAGCGTTGGTTTTACCGACCATGAAAACCCTCTCCGTGCTCCTCTGAAGACGGCTGTAGCGGAGTGATGGAGTCGTGGAGTTGTACTCCAATCCATGACTCCATCCCTCCAGTTCTCCAATCCCTCCAGTTCTCCAATCCCTAGGCCGCCGTGGTTCATCGCCCGGCGGCCTTTTTCGTGCCTGCGTCCGATTCAAACCAATCCTTGTCCGATGGGGCCGAACTCTGATAGCGTTGGTTTTACCGACCATGAAAACTCTCTCCGTGCTCCTCTGTGCCTTCTCTGTGGTGAATCTCTTCGCCGAGCCCCAGATCACCTGGAAGCGCCAGCAGCTTCACGGCGATTTTTACTCCGAAGGTGCCGCCATCGGCGACATTAATGGCGACGGCAAACCCGACGTCGTCGCCGGCCCGTTTTGGTGGGAAGGGCCGGCTTTCGAAAAGAAGCACGCCTACTACGAGCCGAAGATTTTCAGCATCAATGGCTACTCGGACAACTTCTTCGCCTACGTCCACGACTTCAACGCCGACCATAAGAACGACATCCTCATCCTCGGCTTCCCCGGCAAGGAGGCACGGCTTTACCTGAATCCTGGCACCCGCGACGACAAATCTTGGCCCATGTTCATCGTCGCCGACGTGGTGGACAACGAATCGCCCGTCTTTACCGACATCACTGGCGACGGCAAACCGGAGATCGTGTGCAGCACTGGCGGGAGGTTCGGCTGGTTCGCGCCAAACTGGGAAAAGCCGACTGAGAAGTGGCCTTTCATCTCTGTCTCGGACGACATGAAGGTCGCGAAGTTCACGCATGGTCTCGGCATCGGCGATGTGAATGGCGATGGAAAGCTCGACCTCCTCGAAGCGCGTCGCTGGTGGGAGAATCCAACCAAGAACGAAGAACTGGGAACCAAGAACTTCATCCAGCACAACTTCGCCGCTGGCGTCGGCGGTGGCGCGCAGATGTTCGCGTATGACTTCGACGGTAACGGCACCCAAGACGTTTTCACCAGTCTTGCCGCGCATCGCTATGGCGTCGCCGTCTTCCTTCAAACCAAGAACAAAGAACCAGGAACCGCGAACTGGTCCCGCGTCATGCTCGCCAGCGAGCAGCCGCAGGACAACGACTACGGCATCGTCTTCTCCCAGCCGCACGCAGCCTTCCTTGCCGACATCGACGGCGATGGCATCAAGGACATCGTCACCGGCAAGCGCTACTGGGCTCACAATGGTCACGATCCCGACGAGCGCGGCCACCGCGTCATTTATTGGTATCAAACGAAGCGCGATGGCAAAGGCGGCGTCGATTTCGTCCCGCACCTAATCGACTCGAACACCGGCGTCGGAGTCGATGTGCAGGTTGGCGATGTGAATGGCGACAAGTTGCCCGACATCGTCGTCGGCAACAAAGCGGGCGTCTTCATCCTCACGCAGGAGCGCAAAGACTCCACCGCTGATCTTACGCCGAAGACGCTCTATGGTCCCGCGCTCAAACCGCAGGCCGAGTATGCCAAAGGCCAGTCGCCTGCCGAGGCGCTGAAGTCAATGCAGCTCCCCGGCGGCTTCAAAGCCGAGCTCATCGCAGCGGAGCCGGACCTCGTGCAGCCCATCGCGTTCACGTTTGATGAGCGCGGCCGCATCTGGGTCGTGGAAGGCAACAGCTACCCGCAGCCTCGCGAAGTTGGGAAAGGCCAGGACCGCATCAAGATCCTCGAAGACAAGGACGGCGATGGCAGCTTTGAGACGAAGAAGGTGTTTTGTGAAGGTTTGAATTTGGTCAGCGGCATTGAGCTCGGCTTCGGCGGCGTGTGGGTGGGTGCCGCGCCGCATTTGATGTTCATTCCGCGGGATGGGGATGTGCCTGTGGCCTTGGTCAAGGAGTCAAAGGGTCAAGAGGTCAAGGATGCCTCGAAGCAAGCCTTGCCCTCTATCTTGACCAACTTGACTACCTTGACCCAAGTACCCGGACTCAACTTCACCGCCTACGCCCTCCTCGACGGCTGGGGCAATCAAGACACCCACGAAACCCTCAATTCTTTCATCTGGGGCCCGGACGGCTGGCTGTATGGCTGTCATGGCGTCTTCACGCACAGCCGCGTCGGCAAACCGGGCACGCCGGATGACCAGCGCGAGCCGATCAATGCCGGTGTGTGGCGTTATCATCCCGTGCGGCATGAGTTTGAGGTCTTCGCGCATGGTACCAGCAACCCGTGGGGGCTCGATTACGACCAGCATGGTGAGTGGTTCGTCACCGCGTGTGTCATTCCGCATCTGTATCACATTGTGCCCGGCGGTCGATACCACCGGCAGGCCGGGCAGCACTTCAACGCGCACACCTACGAGGACATCAAGACCATCGCCGACCACGCGCACTACGCCGGCAATCCGCGCCCCGATGTCACGTTCGACAAAACGACCGGCGCAGGCGTGATGAACAACGACACCAACGCGCTCGGTGGCGGTCACGCCCACTGCGGCCTCGCCATTTATCAGAGCAGCCTCTTCCCGCCGACGTATCGCAACCAGCTCCTCT
The DNA here is from genome assembly GCA_947463285.1 of Verrucomicrobiaceae bacterium. Taxonomy (GTDB): domain Bacteria; phylum Verrucomicrobiota; class Verrucomicrobiia; order Verrucomicrobiales; family Verrucomicrobiaceae; genus Prosthecobacter. The sequence continues at coordinate 2,792 of CANHTV010000331.1, forward strand.
TCGGCAACCTCCACGGCCATCGCCTTGTCGCGAACTACACCGACGTGAAAGGCAGCACCTACATCGGCAAACACGCCGCCGATTTCCTGCGAGCGAACGACATGCACTTCATCCCCGTCACGCAAAAGGTTGGCCCCGACGGCGCCCTCTACGTCAGCGACTGGAGCGACCAGCAAATCTGCCACAGAGGCAGTGGAGCCGTGGAGCATTGGGATCGGAGCAATGGGCGGATTTACCGCATCAGCTACGACGGCTGGAAGCCGTGGAAGGGTGATCTCGCGAAGGAGAGCGATGAGGCACTCGCGAAACTCGCGGTGCAGACAGAGAACGAGTGGGAATCGCGGATGGCGAGGCGGGTGCTGATGGAACGTCCTAATCGAGCTCCCAAATCGATCTCTGAGATCGAGGCGATAGCAGTTAATGCCATGAAATCTACTTCGTCGATTCCGATTAGGCTCAGATCCCTTTGGGCGGCCTTTGCTGCAAGCGGACTGGAAGGCCCGCATGGGATGGAAGCACATTTCATTCGTAATGTGATTGCTCTCGCACCTGAGCTCGCCCCATCGGCGATTCGTTGGCTTGGGTATGTTACACCACCTCCACCTAATGTACATGAGTTCGGCGACCCTCACGAGGTTTGGGTGAATCTTGTTCAACAACAAACAGCCTCGCCCTCCCCCATCGTCCGCCGTGAGCTTGCGTCATTGCTCCAGCGCATCCCTATCGACCAGCGCAAAGACCTCGCCACCGCGCTCCTTAAACATGGCGAGGACAAGGACGATCCGATGATCCCGTTGCTCATCTGGTATGGCATCGAGCCGGTGGTGGCGGCGGACTCGGCGGTGGGGATGCAGCTCGCGAAGGTTTCGAAAATGCCGAAGGTCACGGAGTTCATCTATCGCAGACTGACGAACACGGCAGATGGTTGGGATGCCATCTTCCACCTCGCTGACCAGACGGAAGAGTTGGACACCAAGACAATGTTTATTGAGGCCCTCGTTACTGCACGGAAACGTGGAACACCTCGAAACGAGCGCTTTGAAAACTGGACTGGCTCCATTGCAATGTTGCGCAATGGCGAAACACCTCGTCTCAAGCAGCTAGTCTATGAACTCTCAGTGTTAGAAGGCGAAAGTGGAGAAGGTTGGGGTGTTCAGCTTGCTCTAACTAGGCTGGCTGATTCTAAGGCAACCATTCCAGACCGTGAACTCGCCCTTGGCTTGCTGGTCCAAATCAAGGATGGCAAAACATCCTCAACCCTGCTCCAGCTCATTCAAAACGACGCACCGGCCTCGCTGCGTCGAAAAGCCATCCAAGCACTGGCATCACTCCATGACTCCAACACTCCAGCACTCCTCTCTTCCTTGCTGCCGAAGCTCTCTGCGAACGAAGTCCCCGATGCAGTGAATACGCTCGCCTCGACCAAGGAAGGCTCGAAAGCGCTCTTGAAAGCCGTGGAGGCCAAAACCGTGCCAGCGACGGCTCTTTCGCCGTTTTTGGTGCGCCAGCTCACCGCCTTCGATGACGCGGAGATCAACGCCTTGATCAAATCGGCCTGGGGCGATGTGAATGCGCCAAAGGCTGACCTCGGCGAGCGGACGAAGAAGTATCGCGACCTCCTCACGCCCGCCGCTTTGGCCAAAGGCGACCTCGCGAAGGGCAAGATGCTCTTCATGGCCACCTGCGGCGCTTGTCACAAGCTTTTCGGCGAAGGTCAAAACGTTGGTCCCGACATCACGGGCAGCAATCGCGCCGACCTGAACTACCTGCTAGAGAACGTGCTCGATCCCAATGCCGTGATCGGCAAGGCCTACCAGCTTAACATCTTCACCATGAAGGACGGCCGCGTGATGAGCGGCGTCATCAAGGAAGAAAACCCCGCCGCCGTGAAGATCGCCATGATGGGCGGCCTCGAGTTTACTCTGCCG
>CANHTV010000332.1 GCA_947463285.1 Verrucomicrobiaceae bacterium
ATGCTCGGGACGCGTGATTACCTCGGGCTCGGTGTCGAACCACCGCCGGGCGGCATGGTCAGCATCACGCAGTCGTTTGAGGCGGGCGGTGCTACGACCTGGAGCTGGCTGTGGAAGGCGCTCTTCACCTCGGTCACTCTCGCCAGCGGCTTCAAAGGTGGGGAAGTAACACCGCTTTTTTTCATCGGTTCCACCCTTGGGCACACGCTTGGGCTGCTGCTCGATGAGCCTGTGGCCTTGTTTGCTGCGCTGGGTTTTATCGCTGTCTTTGCTGGAGCGGCCAATACGCCACTAGCCTGCACAGTGATGGGCATCGAGCTTTTTGGGGCGCATTACAGCGTCCACTTCGCCACGGCCTGCTTTGTGGCCTATGCCTTCAGCGGTCGCTCCGGCATCTACCTCGCTCAACGTATTGGGGTCTGCAAAAAGTCCGGCCAGAGGCTAGATAGCACCATCACACTGCGTGAGGTGCGTGACAATGCATCGATCAAAAAGACTACGAAAGATCAATCACCTTGACCGCTGCCAGGACCATCTCTTGAATTCCCATATGTCCCCAGCTTCAAAAACTTTTCTTCTCGATCTTCTCTCCACCCCGAGTCCCACGGGCTTTGAATTTCGCGGCCAGCGCAAATGGGCGGCCTACACGCGCAAGTTTGCCGACAGTGTCGAAAGTGATGCCTACGGCACGGCCTGGGCCACGCTGTCAGGCTCAGGGAAAAAGCCCCGCCGCATCATGTTTGAAGCTCATGCGGATGAGATCGGCTACATGGTGAAATACATTTCCAAAGAAGGCTTCATCAGCGTGGACCGCGTCGGTGGCAGTGATGTGGCGACAGCTCGTGGTCGCCGGGTGGACATCCTCGGGGACAAAGGCACTGTGCGCGGTATCATTGGCAACATTGCCATCCATATCCGTGAAAATCGTGATGACGAAAAAGCGCCGAAAGTGCATGAACTCTGGATTGATATCGGTGCCACCAGCGCAGCAGAAGTCGCTGCAGCAGGCATTCGCGTCGGTCATCCGGCGGTTTATTCAGATACGATCGAGGAGCTGGGTGAGCATCGTTTGTTTGGCCGTGCTTTGGACAACCGCATGGGCGGCTTCATCATCGCTGAGGTGCTGGCCCGGCTCAGCAAGGCAAAGAAGCGCCCCTCGTCCACGGTGATCGCCGTCAATGCCGTCCAGGAGGAGATCGGTGGCAATGGCGCTAAAATGGCCGCGCATCGCCTCATGCCAGATGTCGCTATCGTGCTGGATGTAACCCATGCCACGGATACGCCGAGCGTGGACGTGAAACGCACAGGTGAAGTGAAGCTCAGCGGCGGCCCTAGCCTGACGCATGGCAGCGCCAATCACATCGAAGTCGTGCAGCGGCTCATCGAGGTCGCGGACAAAAAGAAAATCCCCATCCAGCATGAGTCCTCCTCACGTTACACAGGCACGGATACCGATGTGATTTTCACCCAGCAGCACGGCATCCCCAGCGCCCTCGTTTCACTGCCGTTGCGTTACATGCACAGCGTTGTGGAAATGGCGGATCTGCGGGATGTCGAGCAGATCATCCAACTGCTCGTGGCCTTTGCTGAAAGCGTTTCCGAGACGGACGAATTCAAAGTGAGGCTGTAAACGGGTGCATCAAGATCCCTGTGGAAGATTGATCCAAAAGCGCGCTCCTTTGCTGCTGCGATTGGCCACTCCAGCGCTACCGCCGTGGGCGGTGGCGATGGCGCGCACCAAACTGAGACCGAGACCGATGCCGGGATGTCTGGCGATGGCGGCGCTGCCGCGATTGTAGCGCTCCCAGATCATCTCGACTTCTTCAGGATGCACGCCGAGGCCGGTGTCCTCCACAAAAATGATCGCGCCGGTGCCTTCAGCCTGCCAGCGCAGGGTCACGCGTCCGCCTTTCGGCGTGTAGGCCAGGGCATTGTCCAGCAGATTGGAAATCGCCTGATTGATCAGCTCGCGGTCGATGTTTAAAACCACGTCCAGCCCCTGAACGATGTCCAAGGTCAGCTGACGGTCCTCGGCTGCTGGCGTGAAAAGCTCTACCAGATTTTGAATCAGCTGATGCACAGGTGTCGGCTGACGATAAAGCCGCAGAGCGCCGTGATCTCCGGCACGCACGGTGAGAATGGTCTGCACGAGCTGAGCCGCGCGGTCGATTTCTTCCAGGCTACGAGCGGCGGCATCCTGGGCCTCGGCGTTGTCGCTTTTATCCAGGAGCGTTTCCAGATTTCCTCGGATGCGTGCCAGCGGTGTGCGCAGTTCGTGGGCGAGTTGGTCGTTCGTGCTTTGCAGCTCGCGTGTCAGGCTCAGGATCTGATCCAGCCCCGCATTCACCACGGAAGCCAGGGTTTTAAGCTCAGGGATGGCGCGCGGTGTCATGAGGCGGGCTGTGCCTTCAGGTAAATGCAGGCGTCGGGCACTGGCGGTGAAGGCACGGATGGGAGTCAGCACCTCATGGGAATACCAAATCACTGGCAGCATGGCCACGGCTGCGGCGAGAATGCCCGCCAGCCAGAGGTAAAGCGTGATATTTTGCTGGTAGAGCTGCGCCACGGCATCCGTGCGGCCGAACCACAGCAGATGACCATCACGCAGCTTGTAGGCACCGACCGTCAGCTCCAGTTCAGTCTTGGGGCTTGTGATGTTTTGCAGATGCGTTTTGCGTGTTTCCCAATCCTGTTCCGGCACAGTCTTTGGCCAGTCAAAGACCTGCATGTCCTCAGGCACCGATTCAAAGAGTGTTTGTCCGTTGGCTGAAGTGATGCGCAAGCCATGGCTTTCACTGCTCTGTCCAGCGGGGAAAATATCGCGCACGCCTTGGAGCCCGTTGGCGGCATAGATGGCGGCGTATTCCATCAGCTCATCCAGGATGATGGCTGAATCAAAACGTCGCAGATCTCGGCTGACGGTGCTGCGCACGAGGACCAGCGTCAGAGCAATGCTCGTGCCGACAAACAACGCCAGCATCGTCGCCAGTCGCCATTGGGAAGGAATGCGCTCAAACAGGGTCTTTTTCAAAAGCATAACCTTTTCCTCGGATGGTTTCGATACGCAGATCACTGCCCGCAGACTCCAGCTTGCGGCGCAGACGGCAGATCATGGCATCCACGACATTGGTGCCGGGGTCAAAGTGGATGTCCCAGACCTGCTCCAGCAAAAACTGCTTTGGCATGATTCGTCCTTCATGATTCATCAGCACCTCCAGCAGAGTCCATTCACGCGGTTGCAGTTCCACTGTTTCTTGCCCGCAGGTGATGCGTCGCTTGACGGGATCAAGGAAGGAATTGCCAACGCGGCGTTTCGTTGGCTGCGTGTGCGTGGCCCGGCGATGCAGAGCATCGAGCCGTGCCAGCAGTTCCTCCGCTGCGAAAGGTTTGGTTAGGTAGTCATCGCCACCCGCTGCCAGTCCGCGCACGCGGTCCGGTACTCCGGCTCGGGCTGTGAGAAACAGCACCGGCACCAGGACACCCTGACTACGCAGCGTCTCGACGATGGTGAAGCCATCAATATCCGGCAGCCCGACATCCAAGATTGCTGCATCACAGCTTTCCTGGCTGAGCCAGTCCAAAGCCGCCTGTCCGCATTCTACCCATTGCAAGGAATGGCCGGCGCGGGCCATCCAGGAAGTCATCTGGCGGCCCAGCTCAGGATCGTCTTCGACAAGGAGGAGGTGCATTCAGCCATGCTAAGTCGAAGGCTATCCCTGAGGCAAACAGGAAGTGTCGCGAATTACCGTGTCCGCTTAGCAGCGACAATGGCGTCGATCTTGGCGATCATATCCTTGAGCTTGTAAGGATTCTGTTGGCTGAGATCCTTGGTCTCAGCCTGATCTTCTGGAAGGAAATAGAGATGATAAAGTCCTGGGGCATCTTGCCTCTTTTTCTTGGTCACGACGGCCTGGCTTTTGCCTTTGTTCTTCTGCCTCACGAGCTTCCAGTCGCCCATCCGCAAGCCGAGGTTGGTGCCATTGTTGTCCTGCTGGAGCAGGTGGTCACGGCCTTTGGCGCCGGGTTCACCGAGCAGGGCAGGGAGGAGATTCAGGCTGTCGAGACAAGCGTCATCCTTCAAGGCGACACCCGTCAGCGAAGCGACACTGGCCGCCAGGTCGATAGTACACACGACCTGTTCAGAGGTGCCGGGCTTGATGCGTCCTGACCAGCGCGTGATGAAGGGCGTGCGTGTGCCACCTTCGAGAACACTGTATTTGCCACCGCTTAAGGGGCCTGCTGGCTGATGACTGCCGAGCTTGGTCACGGCACCATCCTGATAGCCGTCATCCAGCACCGGACCATTGTCTGAGCAAAGCACGATGAGCGTGTTATCCGCCAACTTCAGGCGATCCAGCGTCTTCATGAGCTCACCCACACACCAGTCAAATTCGACGATGCTGTCGCCACGGAATCCAAGACCGGAGCTGCCTTGAAAGCGCTCATGCGGGATGCGCGGCACATGGATGTCATGACTGGCGAAGTAGAGGAAAAACGGGCCGTCCTTGTGGGCCTCGATCCATTGATTGCTGCGCTTCACCCACTCGTCACCGAGATCCTCATCCCGGAAGCGGGCCGCCTTTCCGCCCGTGTAGAAACCGATGCGGCTGATGCCATTGTGGACCGTTTGATTATGCCCATGGCTCCAGTCCATCTTCAAAGTCTGCCGATGCGTGATGCCTGTGGGATGGTTTTCGTCCGGTGCCTCATTGCCG
>CANHTV010000333.1 GCA_947463285.1 Verrucomicrobiaceae bacterium
CTTTGGTCACGGCTTCGGGTAAGGCGGGTAGGCGTTGGAAGCCTGACCAGGTGTTATCGGTCACGACTTTGGCCGCGACTTTTCCAGAACTCCGCCACTTGGGTCACGCAGTGTGCCTGCATCAAACTTGGAGGTCTGACGCCAGCGATAGAGCCCCACAGGCAAAGCTTTGGCAGGGATCCAAGATGGCGGTGTCTCAAGTGAGGAAGACGGAGCTGTTCATTTTCGAAAACCGGCTTCAAAAACTGACTGTGGGCTGGTTTTTTACACCTCTGATTGAGATGCCAGATTTCCCAGTGTATGCGCAGGGGTGCCCGCCGTTTCCTTTCCCTCGTTGCTCTCTCCGACAGTCGCCCGCGTGGCCACAAACATCTTGCTGGATTCACGCCGCGCCTTGTTTCACGAGACTCAGGGCTGGATGGCGGTCGCGGATTTACACTACGGTCATGAGCTGCGTCTTGAGCGCGAGCGTCCTGGCTTTGAGGCCTGGGACATGGAGACCTGTGAGGAGACGCTGCTGGCGCTGATCCGGGATCATGCTCCTACAAAACTAATCCTTGTGGGTGACATCATGGATGGCAAAAGCTGTGCGACTCATGCACTGGCCTTTCTCACCCGTCTTCGTGAGGCGGTGCCTGAACTGATCAGCATCAAGGGTAATCATGACCGTCCCGCTCTGCGCAAGGCTTGGAACTTTGTGGAGACGCATCGGGAGGGGCGTTACATCTTTACCCACGGTCATCGGTGGACAGAGAGCCGCTGGTCAGACATCAGCACTTTCACGCGCTCGGCGCTCGGCGTCATGGTGCCCGACAAGGGGCGAAAAAGCGTTCAGATCACTGGCCATGAACATCCCTCCATGCTGCAAAAGAATGCTGCGGGTGAGCGGAAAAAATATCCGGCTTTTGTGCAGGAGCAGATCACACCGCTGATGCAGCGCTGGATTTTGCCAGCCTTCTCCCCGTGGGCCATGAGTCATGAGTATCGGTCCCTGCATCCTCGCCTGGTGACCTGGGGCTGTAGCGCAGAGAAAATCTGGCGCGTTTAGTCTTCTTTCTTCTTGGCGGGATCAAAAAAGATCTTCACATCCGCCTCGGTGGTGCCGAGGATCTGCTGGGCACGCTTCAAGGCATTACGCGTCGCGACATTGGGATTGCTCGGACTGGCCGGGAAAATGTTATCCTTTCCAATAACATCCGCCAGACCTGAGTCTCTGAGCACGCGATAGACGTCCTTCATCACGCCGCTGATGAGAAGCTCCCGTCCATCTCGACGCAGCAGACGCACGAGATCCTCCAAGGCCATGACACTCGTTGCGTCCATGTGACGGGCATTTTTCAGTCGCAGGATGATGATGCGCAGATTCGGATCTCCGCAGGTGCGCTGGATCTGCGTGCGGAAAAGATCGGCCGCACCAAAGAAGAGTTCCCCCTCGACATGCACGATGGAAACGGAGGCATTCTGCCGGGCACCTTCGCGGCCAGCTTCCGTGAGAAGCCCCTCCTGATTGAATTCATATTCGACAAGGGACGGCTGGCTGGCTTTGCGCAGGTAAAGGATCACCGAGACACCCACACCGGTGAAAATGGCGACATGCAGAGGCACCATCAGAGTCGCCGCAAGTGTCAGCAGGAAAACAAAAGCATCCGAACCCGTGGCGCTGAGACAAATGCGGATGTTGCGGGAACTGACGAGTGACAAGGCCACGCAGATGATCAAAACCGCCAATGAAGCACGCGGAATGAAGCCCACCCAATGCCCAAGCGACAGCGCACCGATCAGGCAGAAGGCTCCGTTTAGAAAAGCTGCCACAGGCGAACGCGCTCCACTTTGGAAATTCAAGGCACTGCGGGTCAAGGAGCCTGAAGAAGGCATGCCGCTGAGATAAGCGCAGCTGAGATTGGCCATGCCGAGGCTGAACATGTCCTGATTCGCATCCACCCGCTGACCACTGACACTGGCGAGCGTCTTGGCCATGGATGAGCCCTCCAGCGTCGCCAAAAAAGCCAGCGCCACAGACAAACCAAAAAGACGACTAAAATCAGAAAAGAAATGTGGTGAAGCAAAGTCAGGAAACGAAGGCATCAGATCCCAGACACCAAAACGGGCATTAGCATAGGTGGGAACATCAAACCCAAAACCTGTGAGGGCAAAAACGCCTGTGGAGGCCGCGATGAGGGCCAAAGCCAGCGCCGGCCACTGGGGGCGGAAACGCCGCAGCAGCCAATAAAGCAGAGCTGTGCCGCCAGCCGTCGCCAGACTCTGCCAATGCATGTCCTGAATGGATTTCACCAGATGGATCATGATCCCAGGCATGGTGCGCGGCTGCAAAACGGACCCATCATTCAAAGTCACCTGCAGGCTCACGCCCAAAATGTGAGCGCTCTGATTCGCGATGATGAGCAGCGCCGCACCAGTGACATAAGCCACCACCACTGTGCGGCTGATGTATTGCGCCAGCTCCGCCACGCGTAAAAATGAACCGAACAGCAGCAGCGTCCCAACCATGAAAACCAACAGAGGCATCATCCCTACACGATCCAGGTGCGGATCGGCTGCGAAGTAGGAGAAAATCATGAAGGCCGTGGCATTCGTAGGGCCGAGCACCGTGTAACGTGAGCTGCCAAAAAGAGAGCCCACCATGCCTGAAACAGCACTGCACATCGTACCAAATTGCAGAGGCAGACCAGCAATGGCCGCATAAGCCATTCCCTGCGGCAGATCCAACATCGTGACAGAGAGGCCGGCCTTGAAATCTGCCTTCAATTTCCCGGCATCATAACCTTTCAGCCGCTGCCTTATCGGCAGTGGGTCCAGCGTGTTGCTGGCGAGCGTGGATCGCATGGAGGCACGTCCTTGTCGGATCAAATTTCGCAGCAGATGCAGCCAGGAGTTGGAGGATGACTGGGACACAATAACCTACCTTTTAAACTCCTCGTGAGGTGTGATCTCACGCAGACTTTTGACAGGGCCATCAGGGGCTGAATATCGCGCTGAAGCCATGGCCAGAGGCACCCAGAAAAGTAACATCTCAAAACGTGAAACGGAGAGCGTTGTGAATGCGCTGGCACCATCAAAGGCCACGCCCGCAGTTCCAAAACAAATCAACATCAGCCACAAGGGCTCACCACGCCGAGCGACACGGAGAGCTCGCAACATCCCCCAGCCCAGGATGAACAGAAGCCCCAGGAATCCCAGAAGACCACCGCGCACAAAGGCATCCATAAACACACTGTGCAGATGTTCAGGATACCAATGCAGCGAGCATGACCAGAAGTCATCAGCCGACCATAGCCCCTTGCCCCAAAGCCAGTCCTGCCAGGAGATCATACTGGAAAGTCCCGCCACATAGATGATGGATCTGCCTGTATCACCACGCTCGATGAAGCGTGCCAGCGGATCAGCGGAGATGATTTGATCCGCCACCACCTCCGCCGTGACCTCTGATGTTGGGATCGCGAGGCGGTCTGAAATTCCCTGAACGCCGACGCATGAAATCAGTGGAGCCAAAAATTGAAAAAGCAGAAAGCAGCCAATAAGCAGGCCCAGTGGCCTCAAGACACGCTGCCAGCTTTGGCTGAAGGCCAGACTCACGGCTGCGGCTGTCAGCGCCATCACCGCGCCTCGGCTCATGGTCATCAAGGTGGCAAATACCAGCGCGACCGAAACGAGCAGCCAGAACAAGCAATTCAGTCGTGCTGTCTTTTCAGACGTGTTCCAAGCATCTATCGCCCAGACGGCGGCAAAACCGAACGTCATTGCGGTGCAGACTGAATTCCAGCCTCCAAAAACAAACCAATTGCGCAAGCGAACCCCCACCATGGCTTCATCATCCAGCACATAAAAAACCAAGATACTCACCACAGCCGCCAGCAGAGCCATCAAGGCCAAAGGCAGTGACAGCTTTTTTATGACCGTTTGGTGAAGCGCCGTCTGCCACAGCATCCCGAGCACCAGCAGCAGCAGACCGGCGTGGAACCAGCCCCACCACAGATCCCGAATCCCCATGCCTGGCGAATCCAATACCGAAGAACGCACCAGCAGGACGAAAAGCCACGTCGTCACGGCCCGCAGCCACACATCATTGCGCAGCCCCTCCGTCATCTCCTGCCATCCACAGACCAAGAAACAAGAGGCAAGCATGAGGCCCATCCAGCCAAGATGCATCCACTGATTCGGCATCATATAGTAGCCCGACAGAAATCCCAGGGAACTGACCGTCAGAAGAGCCTGTTTTACCCCAACTGATGCCGCCACTACGTCCTGGAGCGGCCAAGAAGTGGAAACAGCGGTGGTGGTGGATCTCTCTGGCATGAACGAATCGCATTGTAAACGCTGTGACCGATTTGTCATGGTCAGCCTTTTTATTGATGACGCCTGCAAGTCAACGTGCCTCAGTGTCGTGAATCACCGAGTTCCATGAAAACAGCCATACTCATCAGTCTTTTCGCCGCCTTCGCTCTCACCTTCATCACCCCAGCGCAGGCTGAGGATCGGGTTTATGAATTGCGGACCTACATCACCAACGAAGGCAAGCTGGAGACACTGCTGTCACGTTTTCGCGACCACACCTGCCGGCTATTCGAAAAACACGGCATCCAAAACATCGGCTACTGGGTGCCAATCGAAAAAGCTAATGGTGCGGACAATACCCTCATCTACATTGTCGCCCACCCCAGTCGTGAAGCCGCTAAGGTCGCTTGGAA
>CANHTV010000334.1 GCA_947463285.1 Verrucomicrobiaceae bacterium
AATCCAAGCGCAATCGCCTGAGATGCGGGTTGCAAAAGCAGCATTCCCGTTCTGCATCAGCCACATGAATGAAACACTGACCCCATTTTTGCATCAGGCAGGTGTCATCGCTGTGCTGATGATCGACCGCGCTGAGGATGCAGTGCCTTTGGCTAGAGCCTTGTTTGAAGGCGGCATTCGCGGCATCGAGCTCACCTTGCGTACCGAATCTGCTCTGGAATCACTACGCCGGATACGCGCGGAGGTACCCGAAATGATCATCGGTGCAGGCACGATCCTTTCCCCAAAACAGGCATACGAGGCCAAAGCAGCCGGGGCCAGCTTTGGCGTGGCTCCGGGCATGAACCCTAGAGTCGTCGCTGAAGCTCAGCGCCTGGGCCTGCCATTTGCACCTGGTGTTTGCACACCTACGGACATCGAACTGGCGCTGGAGGCTGGCTGCAAGGTGCTAAAGTTCTTCCCTTCTGAGCCCTGCGGTGGCCTGCCTTACCTCCGGACGATAGCAGCCCCCTTCATGCATCTGGGTGTACAATTCATTCCACTCGGTGGTGTGGGACCAGCAAACGCTGCCCTGTATTTTCAAGAGCCCTCAGTGCTGGCGCTGGGAGGCTCCTGGCTGGCTCCCAAAAATCTGATTTCCCAGGGAGACTGGCAGGAAATAACCAGACTGGCGAGTGAGGCGACAACCATCGTCAGGCAATACCGCGGCTGAGCTTGTCTTGCCAATTTTTGCACCAGATCGAATCTAAAGTTGTTTTACCAGAGATAGAGGGCCATTCGTAAGGCCCCTCATGGCCTGCAAAATCGACCCCGCCCTGCACACGGACAAAAAGCCCGACTGGATTCGCGTGAAACTACCGCGCGATCCGGTTTTTTGGAGCACGAAGTCTCTGATCTCGGATCTAAAGCTCCACACCGTCTGCGAAGAAGCCCAATGCCCGAATCGCTGGGAGTGCTGGAGCCAGGGCACGGCCACTTTCATGATTGCAGGTGATCGCTGCACCCGCGCCTGTGGATTCTGCGCGGTGAAAACGGCCAAGCCTTTCGCGCTCGAAGCCGATGAACCCCAACGCGTAGCCCAAGCCACCAAGCGCCTGGGGTTAAACCATATCGTCATCACCGCCGTGGCGCGTGACGACATCAAAGACGGCGGTGCCGATCACTTTGCCAAAACCATCGAAGCCGTGCGTGAAGCCGTCCCCGGCATCACCATTGAGATCTTGGTGCCCGATTTTAACGACAAAGATGATGCGCTGGAAGTGGTGATGAAAGCCCGCCCGCACATCTTCAACCACAACCTGGAAACGGTGGAGCGGCTGACGCCACTCGTCCGCAGCCGTGCGCAGTATCACCGCAGTCTGCATGTGCTGAAGCGTGCCAAGGAAATGGCCGCCGAGATGGGCACCAAATGCGCGACCAAAAGTGGCCTGATGCTGGGCCTGGGTGAAACGGAGGTGGAGCTTTTCCAAGCCATGGATGACCTGCTGGAGCATGGCGTCACCGTGCTGACACTTGGCCAGTATCTACGCCCATCCGCGCAGCATTTGCCGGTGATCGAATACGTGCACCCTGACACCTTTGAGAACTACAAGCAGATCGCCCGAAAGAAAGGCTTCCGCCATGTTGCGAGCGCTCCGCTGGTCCGCAGTTCCTACCATGCGGCTGATTTCAAGCCTGAGCTGGACATCGAATAACTCAGTGAGTGGCCCAAAAAGCGGCGGGAGGCATGAGGTCCTTGCTCTCCTCGTCAAACTTGGTGCCGATTTCCTGGAGTGGAAGGCTTTTAGCCGTATCGAGACCGGCCTTGATATTGGCTGGCGTGAAAACGAGGCGCGTCAGGGACAGCCCTTTGAGGGGTGAGAGATCACTCACGGGCGTCTCGCCAATGTGCAGGCGCTGCAAATAGCTTCCCATGAGTGGGCTCAGATCCACGACCTGTGTGCGATGCAGCGTCAGGCTGACCATCGGCACGCCTTTGAGCGGAGCGATGCTGACAACGGGCGCTCCTGTAAGCCAGAGCATCTGGATGGGGGATTTGGAGAGCGGCGAGAGATCGCTGACCTTAGTGTCCACCAGATTCAACTCCACCAGCGGCGCACCAGACAAGGCGCTGAGATCACTGACCGGCGTGCGGCTGAGGTAGAGCTTTTCCAGTGGCATCCCGCGCAGTGGAGACAGGTCTGTGACCGGGCTGTCTTCGAGATACATCTCGATCAGCTTCATGCCTTTGACCGGGCGGATGTCCTTGATCGGGGTGCCACTCAGATCCAGCGCCAGCGGGCTGAGATTCGTGAGAAACTCCAGATTCGTGATCTTCGCGCCACGCAGGCTGATGGCGAGGGGTTGACCACCCTCCATGCTGAACTCACCTGTACCATCATAGCCAGGATTGTGGTATTTGATCTCGGTATGAAGCATCTCAGCGGACCAGAAAGTTTTCTTTGCTGCCTGCTCCTGTGGTTTTGCGATACCTACGGGCAGAGCCGCCGCTGGTGGCTTGGGTGCTGAAACCGGAGCAGCAACGGCTGGCGGCGTTTTTTCGCCACAGGCAGAAAGCAGAAGGAGGACAGAAGCAGGAAAGGCAAAGCGCATCATGGAGGCCAGCATCAACGACAGCGCCCGGCTTCGTCCATCATCAAATCCAGGAAGATTCAGCACCGGCCATGCTTTGTGTCGGCGGTTGTTTGACACGCTGCCGCCTGCCGCTAACCTCGCCTTCTCATGCACCTCTACCGCACCAGCCAAGGCTTTTTCATCCATCACGAAAACTGGTATCTCCTGCCTGATCAGGATTGGGATACGCTCATCGGCCATGAGAACCTCCTCAGCTACTTGCAGCAGGTGGCCAGCAGTGCGGCTGCCGTTGCCGCCCCTGCCCCGGAGACCCTTTTGGCTCCCATCAGCACGCAGGAAGTCTGGGCCGCAGGTGTCACTTACTTCCGCAGCCGCACTGCCCGCATGGAAGAGAGTAAGGACGCCGGTGGTGGCAGTTTTTATGACCGCGTCTATGCCGCTGAACGCCCAGAGATCTTCTTTAAAGCCACACCTCAACGCGTCGCCCATCCCGGCCAGCCCATGCACCTGCGCAGTGATTCCAAATGGATGGTGCCAGAGCCTGAACTCACACTCGTGATCAATCCACGTGGAGAGGTGATCGGCTACACGGTCGGCAATGATCTTTCCTGCCGTGACATCGAGGGCGAAAACCCGCTATACTTGCCACAGGCGAAGTGTTTCAAACTCTGTGCGGCCGTCGGCCCATGCTTATTGATCACTCAGGAGACGCTTTCCGCTGACACCAAAATCGAGCTCACGATCAGCCGTGCAGGCGAGGTCGCCTTCCAGGGAGAAACCAGTGTTTCCCAGCTGAAGCGCACCCCAGAAGAGCTGGCTGGCTTCCTTTATCGTGACAATACCTTTCCCACCGGTGCTCTACTCATGACGGGCACAGGCATTGTGCCCGGCGATGAATTCACGCTCCAATCAGGTGACGAAGTGGCCATTCATATTCAGGGTATCGGCACGCTCATCAACCCCATGGGTTGAGAGTGCGGGACTTTGCCCCGACTCATTAACCTCGATCACTGACAGGTAACTGCGTCCAAGCCGGAAGCTCGGTGCGTTTGCTCTGACGCGACCACCCAATCTCATCAAATGCGTGGCACGTAGTCCAATCGCTATGATCCTCGCTCTGCGCTGTTTTTTCACCATCGTATTCATCTCCATGCTGGGCGTGACCACATGGGCCAGCAAGCAGCAGCCTCTATGGGAGCTGCCTTATGAAACATGGACACACCCCTGGTTCATCGCGACGCTGTTCGATGCTTATTGGGGGTTTCTAACCTTTTATTGCTGGCTGGTTTATAAAGAGGTCTCGTGGGTGGCCCGAGTTGTGTGGTTGATCGCCATACTGCTGCTCGGAAACATTGCCATGGCGGTTTATGCGCTGATCCAATTATTCAAAGTTTCACCTTCGGGTCGGATTGAAGATGTGCTGCTGAGGAGGAAAGCATCGTGAGTGATAAGAAGCCGAAACTTTGGCGTCGCTATGTGGTGAATCCGATCCTGCAACAACTCACGCAGGGAGTCACGCCGCCAAAGATTGCACAAGCCATTGCCTATGGCGTCACGTTGGGAATATTTCCCATTCTTGGCTCCAGCACCTTGCTGACTCTCGTGGTCGGCGTTCCGATGCGATTAAACCAACCGGTGTTGCAGGTCTTCAAGACGCTAATGTATCCTGTGCA
The DNA here is from genome assembly GCA_947463285.1 of Verrucomicrobiaceae bacterium. GTDB lineage: Bacteria > Verrucomicrobiota > Verrucomicrobiia > Verrucomicrobiales > Verrucomicrobiaceae > Prosthecobacter. The sequence goes on from CANHTV010000334.1 coordinate 4,248, forward strand.
ACTGACCTTGCTCCTGGCTTTTTACCGTGCTGGCGAGTGGCTGTTTCAGGCTCCGCATGTGAGCATTCACATCCCCACCATGCTGAAGCGTTTCTTTGCTGAGCCCGGCCCCTTTTTCCGAGATTACGGCATGACGGCGGTCTATGGCATCACGGTCTGGTTGCTGATGGCTCCGTTTTTACTCGGGATCTTGTATTTCACCACCAAGCCCATGGTCACCAAGCTTTCGAGCCTCTACAAAACGAGAGCGCTATCAGCTCTTCACCCCTCTGAATCATGATCATTGCTGCCGTCATCCTCATCATTTTGTTCGTCTTCACTTGGTGGCTGAGTGTGAAGCTGGACAATTATTCATTCGTGGATGTGACCTGGTCGCTCGCTTTTACCCCAGTCGCTATTTGGTATGCGATGTCAGGGCTTGGCTGGTGGCCGA
>CANHTV010000335.1 GCA_947463285.1 Verrucomicrobiaceae bacterium
CCAAGATCGGAAATGGCTTGCCTTATAAACATTAGCCGCTCGCCATCACTGGTGGCTTGCTCCCACGATTGAGATGCTTTGAAGAAAATGGGGTTGCCTGCTGCATCTACAGGGTAGCCAGAAGATGGCTCATCGACTCCCAACTGATCATCGAAGTCGGGGAGCTGGCTGAGGTCCGTCAAGCACAGCATGGACCATGCCTTAGTGGAGCCATGTCGGTTCATGGTGAGTGTGTCTTCCAGGGCCGCCAAGACTCTTTCGTGAATCATCGTGCCAGAATCGCTAGGCAGTGTTTTCCAGGAAGTTTCGAGAAGCTGGAGGGATCGGGTTCTGTCTCTGAGATAGGATTCTTTGTGCTTAGCTCGGTGCCTAAATTGTCCTCTCTGGAATTCACCATCCACGACGACTCCCTCGTGGTTTACATTGGAATACCATTGTCCGGCAGCGAGCAAGACATCCCACTTCTTAGCGTGAGCCTTTGCAGCTGCTTCGACGATCTGCTCTTGCTCTAGTTCGGATCCCAATGCCACGAAGCTGCTAAGCGTCGCCTTCAGCAGGTCCCCCGTCGCATCCGCCTTCGCCAGTGCGGCCTTCCCGAGGTCGGCGGCTTCGCGGTGATTGCCTTGCTCGGAGAGCTTCTTCACTTGGGCCAGGGACTCGGCGGCGGTTTGGGCGCGGCTGAGGGTGGGGAGAAGCACGGCAAGGAGGAGGGCGGGGTGCCAGGGGAGATTTTTCATGGCCACGGAGGTGGGTTTACCAGAAGGCAGGACGGGAGACAAGATGCAGGCTTGGGACGTTCGTTGATTTGTCAGAAAGTTGGCGACGATAAGAAATCATGAAAAAATCATGAAACTGTATTGCCGCCTTCGCGTTTCAGGGGGGCGCAAGGAATTGGATTCTGCCAATAACCCCAGGCACAAACCAAACAAAAAAAACGACCTATATCATGAAAGCGATCACCACGATCCTCTCCGTTCTGGCCCTGGCCAGCTTTGTCAATGCAGCCGAAGGCGACGCCAAGAAGGAAAAGCCAAAGATGGACCCAGCCAAGGCCTTCGCCAAGATGGACTCCAACAGCGATGGCTCCATCAGCAAGGAAGAATGGATGGCCACCCCACAGGCCAAGAAAGATGCAGCCAAGGCTGAAAAGGCTTTCGGCGGCAAGGACAAGGACAAGGATGGCAAAGTCACCAAAGAAGAATTCACCGCAGTAGGTAAGAAAAAGAAGAAGTAAGCCTAATGACTTTTGAGCCTGTTGAGAAACAAACAGGTTTTCTGCGAGCCGCATCTGTTGAGTCAGGTGCGGCTTTTTTGTGTTTTAGCGATCAGGCTGGCTCCATCCTGCGATATATCATGCCTATTTTATTCCCGCCTTGTTGCTAACGGTCTTGTTCCTGTAGTGTCACATTTATGAATCCTAGCATCTGCCGCACTCTGAGTACTCTCTGCTTCCAAGCAGGCATTTTATCCATCGTTCTCTCCATCTGGATCTGGTGGTTTCTCAACAGCGAGGATGCCACTCAGGCTGCTCATGCGGAACGATTCGGCATCTTTGTCGGACTTTGGGCACCGACACTTCTAATCTTGTCGAATCGCTTTGATCGCTATGCAGACAAGGCGCGTCCCGTTCCAGGTTTGACGGCTGAAGCTGTAGATCAGAGCCATTAAAGGGCTCGCTCAAGGAATCGCAGCTCTTCCTTGAGCAGAAGCAGTGTGGAAATGTTTTCCGCGATCTGAAACGCGCGCCCGACCTGTCCACTGATGGACAGCAAACCGGCATGAACCGCCTTTTGTCCGGGAGTGAAATCGCTAACATCGGCCAGATCGTGGAGATGCTCCTTCATCAATTTCAAATCTCCTAGACGATAGGCAGCAAGCGCTCGATGAAGCTGACCCTGACGGCTTTTACTGGACATAAAGCTTAGGATGTGTGCAGCTTGGATCTCCATATCCTCACCAGAAACCAACTGAAGGTATTGGAGGCGCTCGATGTATTGCGGATTCTGCGGTCGTAGAGCCAACAACTGCTTGGCGACATGGATGACTTCATCGGTATCGCGGCTACGTGTCGCCATTTCATAAACCTTTTCCAGCATCGAAATTTTGGCCTTCGGCTGATACTCCGAGAGCCCTTGGTAAAACTTGGCCGCGAGGTCGTAGAGCCCAGCTTCTTCAGCAATGTCAGCGGCTAATTTGGCCGTGCTGCCGTCTCGCCCGTGACCGCAGGCCTCATAGACCACGTTGAGATGCTGTCGTGTATTCAGTTGTTCTCGATCTGTATTTTTGGCAGCGCGCGCACGCCAGAGTGCTGCAAAGGCGGCAGAGACTGGCATCCCGGCTGGTCTGGAGAGGATTCTCTCGATTTCTTCCCAGCGGCCCAGATCAGCCAGAGCCTGAAGGTAATGAGGAATCAAAAGATCTGATTTCGTGAATAGGTCACCCGTTTGCATGGCCAGAACGCGTTCTGGATGTTTTTCCCGCAGCAACCATTCAAGCATGGGAGCCATCTTCTCAGCTCCGGCTTCATTATACTTGGCTAATTCTGCATCGAGCCACTCTGCACGACGCAAGGGGTTTACTCGCATTCTGGCAGAGAGGATGAAAAAACGTGAAGTATCCGGAAGCTCTGGATAGCTTTCTGCCAAGCTCCAGAGCTCCTCAGCTTTTGTTGCAGTCAGATCCAAATCCGCGCCCAAAGTCTCCATCGCGAGCAATGCGGCATGATCTTTGCCTTTGGCCAAATCCCACAAAACCTTGCGAGCACCAAGTCGCAGTTCGCTAAAGACGGCCTGCATATCCATGAGAGCCAGACGAAGGCGACACATGTTGTCTCCTGGCTCCAGACTCAGGGCCTGGCGCAGCGTTTGCTCCGCTTGCCTAAAATCTCCTCTCGAACGTTGGATATTAGCCAACACCTCCAAAGCTGGACGCCTTAGTTGTGTCTCTGATGAGAGTTTCTTCAGCATCAAAACGGCGTTTTCAACCTGCTCCTGCTGAATGTAAATCTGGGCCATGCGCAGGTAATCCTCTTCATGAGCCTGACCACCAATTTCGAGAATCTTTAGTGTATGCAGAATAGCTGACGGATCACTATTAATAGCCATCAGAAAATCGGTATAAACACGCAAGAACTTAGGGTGATCCTCACGCCATTGCCGTGCCAGGGTGAGAGCTGCGCCCGCTTTTGATAAGTCCTTTTTCTCAATAAAATGCTCAGCCTTGTCTGAATAATGACGAGCCATGTAGGAGCGGCCTTTTATCCACAGCTCGTCACCCCATGACCAAGCGACAAGGCCCGTGATCAGGGCTAAAGCCATAAACCATGTGATCCAAGGTTTGCTTGGCTTGGCTAGCAGTTCATCAGGTATGGCCTCTTGATTCATACTGGCGGGTCAATGTCTTTTACTCAAGGCGCGGCGAGGTCGATCACGACTCGAAACCCAACATCAGGCGCGACCGCGCCGACAGGAACATGACGACGTGCGGAAGTGAGCAATTGCAGCTTGTCTGACATCAGCCAGGAACCACCACGAATGATGCGCTCCTGATCTGCTCCGGGCCATGAATCCAGGCACCATTCGGCCACGTTGCCGCCCAAACCAATGATGTCGAAATCGTTAAAGGACTCGGCATTGACTGGCGCGGTGTAGGCGTAGTTGTCAGAAAAGCCGACGATCTTGGTCGCATCCAGATTCACACTCATACCAGATGGCGGAAAGGTGCCTGTGGCGGACCAAGGATAATGCATCTGATTCACACCATTTTTGGCCGCAGGATCAGCCCCGGCCTCATCCTTGAGTCCAGCCATCAAACTCCACTCCGCATCCGTCGGCAGACGATAGGCTGCTGTAGCTGGCAGTAGTTGATTGGCACGATCCCGCTTGGTAAGCCATTCACAAAAATCACGAGCATCCGTCCAAGTCAGCCCTGCTGCTGGATGAGTGCCACCCAACAAAAAGTGCGGTTTGTTTTCCCAGGTGCGATCCGCGCTCTTCAGCCAGGTTTCAAAGTCTTGCATCCGCACTTCCATTTTTCCCACCAGCAGCTTGTCTCCGAGCGGCACAAAATCCATGCCGAGTGAGTTTTTAAAGCCTGCGCCCGCAGTCGCAGGCTTTAGCGAGGCAAGATCAGGCAGGCCACCGCTTGCTTCGCCGCCCATGAGCTTTTTGCGCATGGCTTCCATGTCCTCCTTGGCCACCTTGCCGCCCATGATTTCTTCACGCCTTTGCGTGCGGATCTGTTCTTTCTTGGCCTCAGCCGTAGCCAGCATGATGGCTGAGCGTTGTTGATCCTCAAACACACACCGGAATCCGATAGTCGGCATCCTTAGGTCTCCTGGCACACGGTATTTGTAGCTGGAGGTCAGGCATTCTGAGCGAAAGTAGGCCCACGATCCACCACGTAGCACACCGTCCTGCTCCGCACGAATTTCAGGATCCCAGCACCACTCCCAAACATTACCAGCCATGTCATAGAGCCCCTCGGCATTTGGCATGAACTGCCCCACGGGCGCGGTAAAAGGAAATCCATCTTCATAACCAGGAATCTCCCCATCAGCGAAGTTTCCGGCTTTTAATGGCGGTGGCCATCGCGTGCCCCAAGGAAAAGTCCGGTCATCCTGCACCTGTTCATCCACAGTTAAATCAGGCTTACGTGTTTTGAGCAGTCCGACG
>CANHTV010000336.1 GCA_947463285.1 Verrucomicrobiaceae bacterium
CGTCATCACCGCCGACAAACTCCAAGACAACTATGATGTCGTCATCGTCGGCTCCGGCGCGGGCGGTGGGCAGACGGCTTACACGCTGACGATGGAGGGCGTGAAGGTGCTCGTAATGGAGGCGGGGCGTTCGTTTGATGTGCAGACGGAGGTGGCGATGTTGCAATGGCCGAGCCATGCGCCGCTACGCGGTGAAAAGACCCCGGACAAGCAATACGGCTTCCACGATTGCTCGATCCACAGCGGCTGGGAAATCCCGGGCGAGCCCTACACCAACGCGCACGCGGAAACGAAGAGCCAGTTCAAGTGGTGGCGTCAGCGCATGATGGGCGGCCGCACGAACCACTGGGGCCGCATCTCGCTGCGAAATGGGCCACTCGATTTCAAACCGCGCACGCGTTGGGGCGTCGGCTTTGACTGGCCGGTGAGCTACGACGATCTCGCGCCTTACTACGACAAGGTGGAGATGCTCGTTGGCGTCTTTGGCACCAATGAAGGCCTGGAGAACTCGCCTGATTCCTCGCCCGGCGTGCTGCTGCCGGCGCCAAAGCTACGCGTGGGTGAGTTGTATGCGCAGAAGCACGGGAAGAAGCTGGATGCACACATTGTGTCGATCCATCGCGCCGTGCTGACGAAGCCGCAGGATGCCGATACGATCCCCGCGAAGCTGCATCCGGGCAATGCGAAGGCGCAGCGTATCCTCGCCGAGTCGATGCGCACGCGTGCGCCGTGCTTCTGGGCCACCGATTGCCATCGCGGCTGCGCCATTCGCGCGAACTACGATTCGCAGACCGTGCATCTGCGCCCCGCTTTGGCGACCGGCAACCTCGACATCTTGCCCAACGCGATGGCACGCGAGGTGACGATCAACCAAGACGGCAAGGCCACTGGCATCACCTTCATCGACAAGACCACCGGTCGCGAAGGCCATGCGAAAGGCCGCGTCGTGGTGCTGGCAGCCAGTTCACAGGAGTCGGTGCGCTTGCTGCTGAACTCGAAGTCAAAGCTCTTTCCCGATGGACTCGCGAACTCGAGTGGCAAGGTGGGCAAATACATCACGGATTCTGTTTCCAGCAGTCTCAGTGCGCACATTCCCGCTTTTGAAGGCATGCCGGTGCACAATGAGGACGGCGCGGGCGGTCCGCATGCCTATGTGCCGTGGACCCTGCATGATCAGAATCGCCACGCCGAGCTGGGATTCCCCGGTGGCTATCATTTGGAGTTCACCAGCGGCCGTCAGATGCCGGCGATGAATGTCGTGAGCAGCATCGAAAGCCGTGCGGGCAGCACGAGCGTGCTGTATGGCAAGAAGCTCAAAGAAGAGGCGCGTCGCTTTCACGGCTGCCAGCTCGGTTTTGGTGCGCAGGGCACCATGCTGCCGAATGACGACTGCTACGCCGAGCTGGACCCGGAGGTGAAAGACCAGTGGGGCATCCGCGTGCTGCGCTTTCATTGGAAGTGGTCGGAGTTCGAGCTGAATCAGGTGAAGCATCAGCAAAAGCGCATCAGCGGGTTGCTGGAGGCGCTCGGAGGCAGAATCGCCGCGAAGGCGGAGAATGATCCGGCCAAACTCATCCGCCAAGGAGGCACCGTGATCCACGAGGTCGGAGGCGCGATCATGGGCGCCGATTCAAAAACCTCGGTGACGAATCCGTGGAGCCAGACCTGGGACGTGAAGAACCTCTTCCTCGCCGATGGCGCCCCTTTCGCCAGCACGGCGGATAAGAATCCCACGCTCACCATCATGGCGCTCGCCTGGCGCATGGCGGATCATCTTCTCGACGAACTCAAACGGCAGAACCTCTGATGCACGCGCCCGATTCACTCCCCCGCATCAGCCGTCGCGCGTCCATCCAGTGGATGCTCGGTGCCACCGCAGCGCTAGCCACGCGTGAGGTGCCGCTTCTCGCCGCCGATCCCGCGATCACCACGAAGGGCTACGGCCCCGATCCGAGCATGGTAAAAATCTATCAACCCGGCGATGTGTGGCCACTCACCTTCACCGAGCCGCAGCGCCGCACCACGCATGCCTTGTGCGATGTCATCATCCCCGCCGATGGCACCTCGCCCAGCGCCTCCGCCGTCGGTGTGCCGGACTTCATCGACGAGTGGATCAGCTCGCCCTATCCCGCGCAGGCCGGTGATCGCCAAACGATCCTCAATGGCCTCACCTGGATCGACACTGAATCGCAGCGCCGCTTTCAGAAGCCATTCGCCGATCTTGCCATCGATCAACAAACCGCGCTCTGCGACGACATCGCGATCCTGAAGCCCAAACCCGCGTTCAAGAAAGCCGCGAGCTTCTTCAAACGCTTCCGCGACCTCGCTGCCGGCGGCTACTACACCACGCCAGAAGGCGCCAAAGCCATCGGCTACGTCGGCAACATGCCCAGCGCGACCTTTGAAGGGCCGCCCATCGAAGCGCTGAAGCATGTGGGGCTGGCATAGCATAGGCTACAGAACATCATCATTGCCAAATCGACCGTTCTTCAACTTAGTGAACCTGATGCCCATCCTCCCGCGCCTTTTAGCCAGCTTTTGCCTCGCCTCAGTAACCGCCAATGCAGCCGTCGTGCGGGTCAACATCACGGAGCGTTCGAATATTCCCAAGTCGGACTATGAGCAACTCACCGGCAAACTGCACTTCGAGATCGACCCGAAGCGGCCGCAGAATGCGATCATCGCGGATGTCGATCTCGCGCCGGTGAATGCGGCGGGCAAAGTGAGCTTTGTGGCCGATTTGAGGCTGTGGAAGCCTAAAGACGACTCGCGCAGCAATGGGGCGGCGTGGGTGGAGATTCCGAATCGCGGCGGGAAGGCCAGCTTGAGCGAGTGGGTGGTGAAAGCAGGCTTCACGCTGGTGAATGTCGGCTGGGAGTTTGATGTGGCGGCTGATCAACTGCGCCTGGAAGTGCCACGGGCGAAAAACAAGGACGGCAGCCCGATTCGCGGTGTGGTGAGCGCGGTCTTCACGCCGGACAAAAAGCTCGATGAGCAAGCGATCACCGATTTGACCGATTATCCGCCTGTGGACATCAAGGGAGCTGAAAGCCGTCTCATCGTGCGAAATCGCGCTGCCTATTCAGAGGGCCTGGAAGTGCCGCGAAAGCTCTGGAACCTCGAAAACGGCCGTCTTCGACTCAAAGGCGGTTTTGAGCCTGGAAAGACCTATGAGATGTTTTATCTCGCGGAAGCGCCGCCCGTAGCGGGAATCGGCTACGCGGCGATTCGTGATGCGGTGGCGTGGTTGAAGCATGATCCGGCCTCGCCCGTGAAGGTGAAGCACGCCTACGCTTTCGGAGCCTCGCAGTGCGGCCGCCTCTTGCGTGACTTCGTCTATCTCGGCTTCAATACCGATGAACAGGATCGCACGGCGCTCGATGGGATCCTATCGCACGTCGCTGGAGCGGGCCGCCTCGTGCTGAATCAGCGCTGGGCCACCCCACGCAGCATCGCAGGCTACTACACGGCATCATATCCCTTTGCCGACACCGCACAGCCGGACGCGGTGAGCGGTCAAAACGAAGGCATTCTCGCCAATCCACGTGTGAAGCATGTACCGAAGATTTTTTACACCAACATGGCCGCCGAATACTGGGGCGCGGGGCGTGCCGGAGCGCTCACGCACACCACGCCGGATGGCACGCAAGACATCGCGCTGCCGGAAAATGTGCGTTCTTATTTCTTCGCCAGCACCTCGCATGGTCCTGCGTCCTTCCCGCCGACCTCGCAGGTGAAAGGCTCGCCCTTGGCGAATCCGGTGAATGCCAATCCCGCCATCCTCGCGCTGCGTTTGGCCATGCATCGCTGGGTCAGCGAAGGCATCACGCCGCCGCCGAGCGTGCATCCCAAGCTTAGCGACGCCACGCTCACACCTATCAACAACGTGCGCTGGCCCCAAGTACCCGGTTTGGCTGCACCAAATGCCGTGAAGGCTGGAGGTCGTGTGCGCAATCCTCAACTCCCCAACAGTGCAGGCGAAGGCACCGAGCTGCCGCTGCTCGTGCCGCAATGTGATGCCGATGGCAATGACCTGGGCGGCATTCGCGTGCCGGATGTCGCCGTTCCGCTCGGCACGGGCACAGGCTGGGTGTTTCGTCCGGCAGCGTTTGGCTCGCCGCATGAGTTTTACCTCCTACGTGGTGCCTGGGTGCCCTTTGCGAAGACCAAAGCCGAACGCCAAGCCGCGAATGATCAGCGCCCGTCCCTCGAAGAACGCTACGCCAACAAGACCACCTACCTTGACCAAGTCAAAGCCGCCGTGCAAAAGCTCATCGAGCAACGTTTCCTCACCCCTGCCGACCTCGAACTCCAGCTCAAGCAAGCCAGCAAGCGCTGGGACTGGGTGATGAAACAACCAACTCTGTAAAGACCATCATGACACGCCTTGCCTTCATCCTCTTTGCCTGTTTCATCACGCCGACTTTTGCTCAGCCGACGTTCAAAAAGGTCCTCTTCCTTGGCAACAGCATCACCAAACACGGCCCCAAGGCCGACATCGACTGGAGCGGCAATTGGGGCATGGCGGCAAGCGCGGAGTCGAAGGACTATGTGCATGTCTTCACGAAGTCGCTCAGCGACAAACAAGGCCGCGCACCCGAGATCCTCGTCAAAAACATCGCTGAATTCGAGAGGTCCCATCAGGGCTACGACTTTGCCA
>CANHTV010000337.1 GCA_947463285.1 Verrucomicrobiaceae bacterium
GTGGCGGCTAAGAGGGCATCAGGATGACTGAGGATGAGTGTGGCATTGGTGCCGCCAAATCCAAAACTGTTCGTCAGCGCCACTCTGACCTGTGCCTCACGGAATTCACGAACGAGATCAAAGCTGACGGCGGCATCACATTCCCGCACGTTCAGGCTGGCGGGCAACCACTGGCCACGAAGGGCCATGAGGCAGATCACGGCCTCCACCGCACCAGCGCCACCGAGCAGGTGCCCCATGGCTGATTTGGTGGAGCTGAGAGCGATCTTGGCCGCATCTGAGCCTGCCCAGGCACGGATGGCGCTGGCTTCGGCCACATCATTGTAAGGCGTGCCGGTGCCGTGAGAGTTGATGTAATGCACCTGCGCTGGGTGAATGCCAGCCATCTGGCAGGCACCGGTCATGGTACGGATGGCGGCTTTGCCTTCGGGATCAGGCTGGGTGAGGTGATGCAGATCCGTGGCGGTGGCATAACCAGCAGCCTGGGCCAGGGCCTCGGCCCCACGCTCGGCGGCGGCGGCTTCGCTTTCCAGCAGGACGACGGCGGCACCCTCCCCGAGAGCGAGCCCGTCACGAGCGGCATCAAAGGGACGCGGGATGCCGCTGGGAGCGAGCGCCCGTAGGGTGTCAAAGCCGGCAAAGACCAATTCTGCAATCGCATCATACCCGCCTGCTAGGACACGCTTAGCCTTGCCGGTCTGGATCATCGCCATGGCGTCTCCGATGGCGTTGGCGCCGCTGGCGCAGGCGTTTGAAATCACGATCATGGGGCCATGCCAGTCGTACTCCTCGGCGATGGCGTTCAGCTGCTTTTGTGGCTGATAATACTCTGCGCGAGCGAGCTGACTGGTCACTCGGCCGGGGCTGCTCAAGGCCAGGCGGAAATAATCCTGCCCGATGTTCATGGCTCCTGCTGACGTCCCGATGATGATGGCGTCGATGCCCTGCATCCCAGGCATTTTGGCCATGGCCAGAGCTTCACGGATCACCAGCATGAGCATCTTCGTGCCACGGTCGATCAAGGGCTGGCGACGGCGTGAAATCCGGCTGAAGAGGCGCTCCTCAGGTAGATCCACCTGGGCCGCTGTTTTGGCGAAGCGCTGGCTGACGTCAAACGTCGTCACTGGAGTGAAATGCATCCGGTTTTGGCGGAAGGAGGCCTCGTTTTCCCGCCAGTCCAGACCCAGCGGTGAGACGATGCCAGCGCCAGTGACGAGAATGCGAGGTGGTGGGGAGGTAGGCACGATAAGAAGTAAAGCTGAAACGACGGTTGCGGCCAGATGGATTCCAGCGCTTGAAGAGTCTGCTCGAACTGCCAAAGTCACGTCCCGCTTATCTTGGTTTAAGGGAGTGCGGCATTGAGTGCAAATGTTTGGTGATCGCTGGCAGCAAATCCTTCAAGTGCAGGGTGACAAAGTCGCCCTGTTGCTGCCCGATGGGGTGGTGACGTACCGGGAGTTGGAATGTCGTGCCCGTGCTCAGCAGGTGCAGCATTGTCCACAGCTCGGTGCCTTTTACCTAGCCCAGGGAGATGGGGCTGAGGTGACGGTAGCTCTGCTGGCTGGTTTTTTGACCGGTCTGCCCGTGCAGGTGGTGGAAAAAGATCGCCAACGCCGGGTGCCCGTCGTGGCCGCACCTCCAGGAACGGCTTTAGTGAAACAGACTGTCGGCAGCTCGGGATGGCGGAGGTGCCAGTTTTTCAGCTTTGCGCAGATCGCTGCGGATGTAGATCGTCTCCACGAGGCACTCGGTTTGAGTGATTGCAGGCTGGCGCTGGCTCCTCTCAGTGTGGCGCATTCGTTTGGCCTCACGACCACGGTTTTACAGACTCTGCTGAACGGACTGCCGACGCATTGGCTGCCGACTCCTTTTCCCACCGGTCTGGCGGCGGCGCTGGCACAAAGCGGGCGCGTTTTTCTCCCCGGTGTGCCGGCGATGTGGAAGGCATGGCTGATCGCGGGGCTTGATCTCAGTCGCGTCCGTCTGGCGGTTTCCGCTGGCTCGCCACTGACGTTGGATTTGGAAAAGCGGGTGCGGGAAAGTTTCGGTCTAAAGCTGCATAATCTCTACGGCACCAGTGAGTGCGGGGCCATCAGCTACGATGCCAATGAGGAGCCACGCGTGAGCGCTGAAGATCTGGGGACGATCCTGCCTGGTATCGAGTGCTGGACGGGGGCGGAGGGCCGACTCGCCGTGCGCAGTGATGGCGTGGGTTTCGGCTACGATGAAATCCTGCCGGGAGAGTTTTTTGGGGCACCGGAGCATCTGACTTCAGACCTCATCCAGCCTCAGGGACGGCAGCTGAATTATCAAAGCTGCGCTGGTGCTGGCATCAACGTCGCGAGTCGGAAGCTCAGCCCGGCGGAGATCGCGGCCAAGATCAGCGAGAGCCTGGGCGGTGTGCCCGTGAGGATCTCAGGAGCTCCCAGTCGCGATCCAGAACGCGTGCAGGATGTCGTCTGCCATCTCGATTTACCGCCAGAAACGCTGACGCAGGAATTTAAGGCCAAGGTGTGCGCGGCACTTGCCCCCTGGGAAGTGCCGCGTCGCTGGTGTGTCGGCCAGTGAGGGTTAGATACCTTCCTTCAGCTTCCAGATGAGGTATTCGGTCGTGCTTTTGTGCTTTAGGTCAGTGACGCCGGGGTAAAAGAGTTCACAGGTCACGCCCTTGGCTTTGCAATGCTCCTGGAGCTTGACGCCAAAGTTCGCAGTGTGGGTCGGATCTTTCTGATCCTGGCCCATCGCGGGCACGGCATTGAATGAGAGATAGATGGCAGGATCATCCGAAGAGACCAAGGCATAGGGCGAGAACTCAGCGATCCAGGGCAGGATTTTTTCACGAGCTGCCAGAAAGGCTTCAAACGTCGGACGCTCCTGTCCGGTCAGGGAGAGGAAGGCATGGCCGCCATACTTGCTGTTCGGCGTCCATTCCTTCATTTGCTGAGGGTCCAGCGTGGTCTGCGCGCCATTCACAGCCGCACACCACAGACGGGTGGATTCGCGAGCGATGGGGGAGCTGCTTTTGGCGTCAGCCATGTCGGGATGGAAGGCCAGCCACAGGCTGGAGCAGGCACCAGCAGAGCCGCCACTGGCTCCGATGCGAGCTTTGTCGATGTTCCATTCGGCAGCCTTGCTGCGCACGGTTTGCAAAGCCAGCGCGGCATCATGCAGTGGTGCCTTCACAGGTGGCACCTCCTCCTGAGCCTGGGAGATGTAGCGGTAATTGATAGAGACGACGGAGATGCCTTCCTTTAAAAATGGCTCGACCACGATGCCTGCCTTGTCGCCGCCCATCCAGCCGCCGCCATGGATGTAAAACAGCAGTGGTGTCGGTTTGTCAGACTTTGCCTGCCAGAAGTCGAGCACGTTTCGCTCATGCGGGCCATACTTGAAGTCAGCGACGGTTTTGGGTGGATTCTTCGGATAGACCTTTTTGGCCGCAGATTTCTTGGCTGGCGCTGGGGCTTGCTTTTTCGCAGGCGCATCCGCGGCAAAAGCAACCGCAGCGAGCATGAGGAGAGAGAGGATGAGTTTCATGGTGGGCAGCGAAGAACGTCGTCGCAGTGTGTGATCTGGCATCCATCCACCACATCGCCAAAGACTGTCACTTGTGCTGCATCGCCGCGATGTGTTCGCGCACGAGGCGCAGGCACTCCTCCGGGCTGGCTGGCATCGGCAGGGTCAAGGTCTTGCCTTTGACCTTTAAATGACGCGACATGCCGATGCGATGCACGTCCGTGACTTGGATCCCGTGTGAGGCAAAGAACTCGACGACTTCGTGGTCGGTGGCGTAGTGGCTCATTTGGATGCTTTCAGTTTAGCGATCAAATAGGCTGCGATGCTGGCGTGTTTGATGTCGGGAGCGCCTGGATAATTGAGCTCGCATTCGACGCCGTTGGCCCGGCAGTGCTCCTGAAGCTTCACACCGTAATTCACCGTGTGCGTCGGATCTTTTTGTGGCTGGCCCAAAGCTGGCTGGTCAGTGTATTTCAAATAGACTGGCGAGTCGCCCTGGCTCACGAGCTCAAAGGGTGAATACATTTTGATCCACTTCAGCACCGACTCCCGATTAACCAAAAACTCAGCAAACTGGGTGTCCCGTGTTTGTAAATTGTTGGGATCCATGAAACCGAAGGCATGGCCGCCATACCGGCTGTTCGGTGTCCACTCTTTAAGCTGCTTAGGGTCCAAGGAAGTTTGTGCTCCGTTCACAGCCGCACACCACAGGCGAGTGGACTCACGGGCGATGGGATCGCTGCTTTTTGGGTCAGCCATGTCAGGATGAAACGCGAGGTAGAGGCTGCTACAGGCCCCTGCGGAAGTGCCGCTGGCACCGATCCGCGCCTTGTCGATGTTCCATTCCGTAGCTTTGCTGCGGACAAATTGCAGGGCACGAGTTGCGTCCTCCATCGGCCACTGCACGGGCGGCATGACACCTGCAAGCTGCGCCTGCTGAGTGTAGCGATAATTGATCGACACCACGGAAATGCCTGCGGCCAGGCAAGCCTCAAGCTCAACAACTCTTTCCTTGTCACCTCGCACCCAGCCGCCACCATGGATGTGAAACAGCAGTGGCGTCGGTTTATCAGATTTGGCACCATAGAAGTCCAGCACCTGCCGCTCATGCGTGCCATACGCCACATTAGGCAA
>CANHTV010000338.1 GCA_947463285.1 Verrucomicrobiaceae bacterium
CCACCACAGCCCTGGCCGATGAAGTGCCGCAGTGGCGCGACCTCTTCAATGGCAAAGACCTCACCGGCTGGGTGGATGTAAACACCAGCAAAGACACCTGGAGGGTGAAGGACGGTCTGCTCGTCTGCAAAGGTCTGCCTATCGGCGTCATGCGCAGCGAGAAGCAGTATGAAAACTTCATCCTGCACATCGAATGGAAGCACACCCAGGCTGGTGGGAACTCCGGCGTCTTCGTTTGGAGCGAAGGCAGCACGCCGCCGGATCGCCCGCTGCCGAAAGGCATGGAGGTGCAGATGCTGGAACTCGAATGGCCGAAGCTGCACCCGACCAAAGACGGCCAACCGAATCATCCCGGCTATGTTTCCGGCGAGCTTTTCGGCGCGAACGGCCTTGAAGGCATCCCTGACAATCCGCGTGGCCGCCGCAGCATGTCCTGGGAGTTTCGCTGCAAAGGCAAAGGCGAATGGAACACCTACGATGTCGTCTGTGTCGATGGCACCGTGAAGCTTTCGATCAACGGCAAGTTCGTGAATGGCATCAGTCAAAGCACCGTGCGCAAAGGCTACCTCTGCCTGGAGTCCGAGGGCGCGGAGATTCACTTTCGGAACATCAAGATCATGGAGCTACCTGGAGGTCGTGTGACACCGGAACAGACGGCTCCGGTGATAAAGTAGCCGTCTCGCTCCGCGAGACGAGCTGAGGACTTTCGCCAAGAGACATGGCGGCGACGAACTTCGGAAGCGTGACTTGACGGCGTGATCACAAGGCTCATCTCGACGGAGCGAGATGGCTACTTTGCTGTCGCCTTCACGAGTTCCTCCACCTTCGCGGTGATCCGTTCCTCCACATCCTCCGTGTAGGGCGCGCGGTGGCCATACTCATACATGCCGCTCACGCCCTCGTAGCCGCCCTCTTTGAGCACGCGAAGGCTCGGCACGTAGCTGAGCAGGTCGTTGTTGTAGCCGCAAACCCACGTCGTGTTCCAGCCGTGCGCCGCTTTGAATTTGAGTGAGTAATCCACCACCGTCTCACCCGTGAGCGCGATGAAGGTCAGCTCCGAACCAAAGCTCCACACCTGCACCGGATACTTCACGCGATCCGGCGGCGAACCGAGCATCTCATATTGCCGGATGAAGTGCTCAAACTCGCGTTTGGGCATGCCCGTGAGGTTCGGCACGCGCTGTTTCAATTCTTCGAGCGGCAAACCCGGCTGCAGCGTCAGCTCCGTCTCGTCCATCGCGACCTTGAGCGGCCCGCTGAGCGGTTTCATCGGCGCGGCGACGACCTGACGCACCGCCTCGGCCAAAATGTGGCCGTACATGCCCGCAAGCTGCGTCGCCTCCGCATCGCGGCCTCGGATGCGAGGCAGCGGATTCGCGTCTCCGCCGCAATTTTGCACAAACAGCGCCGTGCAGCCCGGAATCGACTTTTCGAGCTCCAACTGCGCAAAGCCCGCGTAGTCACCATTGATGCTCAAACCGCCCAAAGCAGTCGTGTGGCACGAATAGCCGAAGACCACTGCCTGGAGTCCATTGCCGCTCTTCACCGCGATCACCGGCACATCCTGATCCACCTGTCCGCCGAGCGCACGGCTCTCTGGGCCGCGTGAACGACGTCGATTCACCGCCACACCGGCCAGACCTTGCTCAAAGCTCAATTCAGCCGGTTTCAGCGCCGCGATGGCCGCACCGATGACTTCATCATACTTCGCGTAAACCATTCGCGTGTAGCGATCCTTCGCCGCAGCCTCCTCCGGCGTGAATTCATAATACAACCACAGCACATCCTCCGTCACCGGACAGGAATGGTTGTGCGACGCATTCAAAATAAGCCGCTCCCGCGCCACGCCATGCTTCTCCGCCGCATTCTTCGCGATCACCGCGATCATCTTGTCGCTCAATCCGACCAGATCCGCCGTCACCAGCACCGAAACAGCTCCCACATCATCCTTCAGCGCCAGCGCCTTCAGCCAGATCGGATGCTCCACGCGCTGCGACATGCGCGTTTTGCCACCGTAACCGGCCAGCGGCACCGATTCGGTCGGAGTGATGTCCGCTTTGGCCACACCCGCATGCCACGCAGCCGTGGCAAGTGAGCAAGAAGCCAGAAAGACCGAGAAGAGCAGCTTCATGGCTCATTTCACTTCCGCAGCCATTTCCAGCAGCGCGTTCATGAGTTTCACGGAGGCCTGCGACTCGGTGTTGTTCGTGCCGGGCCAAGTTTCGTAGCCGCCGAGCTCAAAGTGACGCGGCGTGGGCATGTAGCCGTAGTAGCCGTGCGCCAACTCGACCATGAAGGACTTCGCAAAAGGACTGCGCTTGCGGAATTCGACGCCCGTCTCGGCAAAGGTCTCGCAGGGCGATGAACCGATGCAGATGTCGCCAATTCGCAGGATCTGCGCGGGAAATTTGGTCTCCGGGCTCGCTTGGGCGAGACGCTGCACGCGTCCCGCATAGGCCAGCGGCAGATCTGCTTTGCCGCCTTGGATGCGCGGTGCCTTCGACTCGGTTTCCTTGGCCCAGGCGATGAGTTCAGCCGGAATGCTGCGCCACTTCACATCGAGTTCGCGATAGCGTGAGGCCAGCGGTGCCTCGCTTTGCCATTTCAGATTCTGCAAAGTCGCGTGCACCTTCGCCGCGACGTCCTCGGCGACGTAGAGCATCTGCTCATACGGCTTTTTGCGCGGCTGCGGCGTGCGGAAGTTGACGTTATTCGCATCGCCGCTGGTGCCGTTGGCCATCATCGCGACAAACGGCGGATACTCGCCGCCGCCGGCCTGCAATTGCTTCAAAGCCTCGCAGTAGTAGCCGTAGTAGTCGGCCGAAATGTCCGCACCGTTCACGCCGCCGACGTAATGCAGCGAATAGGCCGAATACACCGAGATCATGCGACCGCCGGGCTCGCGCAGCGCGATGATGCTGATCGTGGGATCAGGTTCGCCCGCAGGTTCGATGAGCGCTGGATTGCCCGCGCCGGGATTCATCTTCACCTTGTCGATCTTCCCGAACGGATTCGGCGGCATGGAGCCTTCTTTGAGAAACCAGCGGCGGATGTGCACGTGCTCCGGCACGTCCACCGTGCCAAACGCGATCTCCGCCGGGCGCAGCAAGTTCGCCGCACGCCGCACCCCATCCGCGATCCGCCGCGCGACGAATTTCTGGTAATCCGTGAGCTCCAAATCGGAGAAGTAGCCGCGCACCGGCCCACCGAGCGCATTCACCGCCGAATGCGTGTGCGTGCCGCTGATGAGAACATTCGCCGCCGGGATGCCCGTCTCTTTTTCGATCAACTCCCGCGCCTTCAGCGACACGCTGCGATGCAGGCCGAGCAAATCACAAACCACCAGCGCCAGCTTCGTTTTGCCATCATCGAGCACCAAGCAGCGCGCGTGAAGCTCGTCATGGATGTTCGTGCACGGATAAGGCGCAAACCCGCCCACCACCTCGCCACCCAGCTCCGGCGTGATGTTTGACGTGGCCGCGCCCGCACGGAGTTCCGCACGGACGATGTTCAGCGAGGCAAAAAGGACAATCAGGGTCAGAAGTTTGCGCATGAAGCCAATACAGCCTTCACGGAGCTCTTTTGTCACGGCTTCCAATCCTTCGGCAGGCTCAGCGACCACACCTCGCTCGAAAGCGGCCGCGCATGACCACCCGCGACCCAAAGCTTGTCCTGAAAAACGAACACCGAATGCTCATGCCGCGCCTTCCAGCAGGTTTTCGTTTCGAGTCGCTGCCAGCTCTTGCCATCCGCGCTGTGCCAGACATCACCAAAGTTATCCTTCTCCTTCGACCAGCCACCGAGCACCCAGATGCGCCCGCGATACACCGCCGCACTGAACCACAAACGCGGATCCCAAGGCGCGGACTCGGTCTCGCAGGTCCAGTTCACGCCGTCACTCGATGACCACACATCATTCTTCGCGTGATAAGACGGCACGTAGTTCCCACCTCCCATGACGTAGATTTTGTCGTTCAAAACCACCGCCTGATGATACGCACGCGGCGACCACGGCGCGTTCGCGGTCTCCTGCTTCCACGTTTTGCCGTCTTCGGACGACCACACGTCATTCTTGAGGCTCGCGTCATTGCCAAAGTAGTAGTTCTCCGTGCCGCCGAGTATCCACATCCGTCCGCGATGCTCCACCAGCCCCGCCGCGAGCCGTGGCGACCATCCGGCCTTCGCCATGACCTGCTCCCACGTCACGCCGTCGCTCGATGACCACACCTGGTTGCTCGCGGAGTGCCCAGGCAACCTTCCTTTGTGCCAACCGCCCATGATCCACATTTTGTCGGCGAAGGTGATGCTCATCGGCAGATCGCTGTGCAGCCACGGCGCGCTCTTTTCGATCAAAGACCACAATTTGCCATCGCTGGATGCCCACACATCACGCGGCGGCTCCGCATACGACTGAAACCACCCGCCGCCGATCCACAGCCGGTCTTTGAAAACCCACTCCGCCTGCGAATCGCGTGCCTGCCAGGCGGCGGTGCCTTCCAGTTTCCAATCGGGCTCATCTGCTTTTGCCATAAGAGTTAACCCCAACAGATTCCCCAAAGCGAATAACATCCATGCCGTTGAAATGTGGGTGAACTCCATGAAGAAAATAATCCCGTCATGAAGATGATCTTGCCAGACAC
>CANHTV010000339.1 GCA_947463285.1 Verrucomicrobiaceae bacterium
GTCCTGCCGAGGGATGATGACAGGGATTGGCTTGGACGTAAGATTGACGCCCTCAGAAGGCTCGGACGTTTTTGGCTGATCGAGCAGGAAATCCTCACCCTCAGTAACACTCTCTTCCACGGGTTCAGGCAGCTGAATTTCGTCGGGAATGTCCACGCCTTCGGTGAAGGGGGTGTGGATCAGTGGTGATGACGGCTGGCACACCGAGAGCTCGATCATCGGCGGAGCTTCCAGCACTGTTGGAGGCTCGCTGAAAGTGACTGACTCAAAGCTGGGCATCAGGTGCTGCGGCTCTTCAGTGGCTTGCTGAGATTTGGCCGCTACGGCATCGGCATTAAGGTCGGTGTGTGCGGGGGCGCTTGGATAAGTGGGAGCCAAAGCAGCGCGGAGTTCTTCCCACGCACTGAATTCCTGGCTTTCCGGTGCCTGATTCTTCGACTCTTCTGCCGTTGGCAGGGTAGAGTCTAGATCGACTGCTGGTGACGCAGGTTCAGTGTTAGCTTTGACTTCTGGATCAGTCTGCTGAGCCGATTCATCGACGACTGGAAGCAGCAGGAATGGCGCGACGTGAGGCAGAGATGCGACGGGCGGGATAGCTGGAAGGCTCTCAACGGAAGAAGGATCTGTTTCTTGTATCTCTGGCACCTCTGAGTTTGCATCCGTAGAGACCATGGCCGGAGCTGGAATCACTTCCTCCGCACGCGTGGCTTCCACTGAGGGCTCCTCTTCGGGAGGCGTGAAGGATGTGTTTTCCCTGGATGAGGGGACTGCTGCTGGAGACTTCTGGCCTTTTTTCCAAAGGGTATAAGCCAGACCTGCTGTCAGCAACAAAGCACCACGGTTCATGCGCGATGCGACAAAGGCCCCTGCCGCTGTTCCCAAGACGATCTGAACCAAGCCTTTCGCGTGAGGCGTTGAGGCGGAGTTTTCAGAGTCAGACGCTGAGGTGCTTTGAGCCATGAATAGGTTAGCCTAAGCTGCGTTACGCAGGCTGGCAAGGCTGCGCGCTACAAATGCTTCACCGACAAAACAGCAGGAATCAGCCCGCAGGCAGGAGCCTGGCCGCTGCTTCACGGGCGATCTGGAGCAGATGTTCCTTTTCGGCATCACCAAAGTCGTAAGGGATAAGCTTGCCGATACCCAGTGTTCCACACAGACGACATCCATCCATGACGGGGACGGCGAGACTGCCTTGGACCTGAGTTTGTTTGGCGCCAGGCTTGGCCACGCCGCTGGTATCTGTTTGCAGATTGCAAAGTTCGACTGGCTGCTGGAGCTCGGCTGCTGCTCCAGCAATGCCTTTGCCGACTGGGATGGACTGAATGATGGGCAACAACTGCGGTGGGATGGCTTTGGCGGCAACGAGTTTCAGATGCCTGTCTGCCGGGTCTAGGCGGTGCAGCGTTGCTGTGGTGCAGTCGAACTCCTGAGCGACATCGTTGAGAAAGCGAATCCAGTCGGCTTCGGAAGGTTGAGGTGGCAGAGAAGGGGGCATGGTGGGAATTCTGGATTGTTGTTTTAAAACAAGACGACTAATCTGGTTTAATCTACTCTTTCAATATGAAATACCGCGCTGCTTTTTTTGTCCTTTGCTGGCTCGCTCTTGAGGCTTCGGTGTCGGCTCAGGCTCCGCAGCGAATCATCGGACGGACAATTTATCACCCTGACGAGTCGCGTACAGAGTCTGTCAGCGACCCGTCGACTCGTGAGATGACTGAGACGACTTACAACGCCAGCAACGTGATGACGGTGAAAAAAGTCTTCCTACTGAATGAAAAAAGCGAGCCTCTCCAGGGCAATGTTTACGATGGGCGCGGCAATCTCGTCGCACGCTGCCAGTGTATTTATGATGATCTCGGTCGGCGGAAAGAAGACCGTCTGATGAATGTGAACGGTGAGGTCTTTCAACAGGTGATCCACGAATACGGTTCTGATGGCAAAGCGAAAGCGCCCAAGGTCATCAATCTGAATGCGACGGCTGCGCCGAGTATTCGCCCGCAATCGATCGACTTCACCCAGCAATCGGGCGCGGCTGATGCAGGCTCTCGTTTCGCACCGCTGAAACCTGGAGAAACACCTCAAAATCAACCTGCAGCAGTTCCGGCTGCACCCGCTGAGGAGATGAAACCGAAGACGAACTTCTTCAAACGCCTCTTCAAGGATAAAGACAAGAAGTAGCACTAAAAGGCCCTCATTTTACCAAGGTCAGCGCCAGATGAGCCGTCCGCATGGCTGCATCTGGAACACTGATAGGCAGCATGTTGACACGCATTTCCTCACCGATTTTTCCATTCTCTGCGAGGATCTTTGCCACGGCTTCGCCAGTCTGCTGTGCTGTTTCGGTGCGGTAGGCGCAGTTGCGGGAGAGCAGCATTTCGGCGTTTCCTTCTTCCTGGCCGGGCACGACGTAGTCGATCACCGCAGGAATACGAGCAGCGAGGACCTCATGTAGGATGGCTCCACCAGCCTTGCAGATCACGACGTCATGGGTGCGCAGTAGCTCCGGGATGCGTGTGGTCCAGCCGATGATCTCAAGCTGAGAGGGATCACGCAGGGTGTCGGTAAAATGATTCAGTACATGATACAGTCGGGAGTGATGTTTCCCGACTGGCAGGATCAGGCGCACGCCTTTTTTCAACAAGGGTCGCAACGATTCAAGTGTCTGTGCCACGCGCGTGGCGGTAGTCGATGGCAGGTAAAGAATGCGCGGAGCTTGAGACTTGCCGCTTGTCTCAGGCAGGCTTTCTGTGAACTGAAGACTGACAGGAAAACCTGTGACGTAGGTTTTGTTTTTTGGGATGCCCATTTTGAACAGGACCTCCTCCGTTTCGACATCGGCCACGCAGTAGGCATCACTGAAATTCTTGATCCAGATGGGATGTACACTGATGGAATCTGTGACGACAGTGAGCAGTGGCGGGATCGTTTGAGTGTCACGCAGTGCGTCCATGAGGCCCGCATAAAGTGGGAAGGTGCTAACGATCAGACGTGGCTGAGTTTGCTCCAGTTTATGCTGCATCCCTCTGATAAGCGGGCGCAGCCAGGGGCTTTTTTGCGGATCCATGTCCGCCTTTTCCAGCAGCCGATACACTGCCCTCCAGCCTCTGGGGAAGTGGGTGATGGCCAGTTGGTAAAGGCTTTTCAGCACGCTGGAGAGTTGCGGTTGCACTTCAGAGATGAGGTCACAGACCTGCACCTCCTCCTCCGGGCATAAACGTCTTAACGCTTCAGCCGTCGAGGCCGCAGCGGTGTTATGCCCATCACCAAATCCAGCAGTCAGTACCAGTATCACAATCGCCATCGCTGGCGGTGATCGGCAAGAAACTCAAACGAAAATCTCGTTGCCGAGTTTCTTCAGGCCAGTCTGACGCTGCGTTTTTTATCGAGCTTTAAAACGGCACCGGTTTCCCAGGCTGGCTCGGCTTTGGGGTCGCTGAGTTTTTCACCGTTCAGCTGGATGCTGCCGCCCTGAATGAGACGACGCACATCGCCGCCGGACATAGTTTGCTCAAAAACACTTTGGTAGGCGTGTTGCACCACACCGAGGACGTCTTTGCGGTCGCTAAGTGTCAGCAATGGCAGCTCCACACTGGCGAGGTCACGTTTGCTGAAGCGTAGATCCCAGTCGTCGCGGCAGTCTTTGGCGGCGTCCTCGCTGTGATAAGTCGCCACACATTTCGCGGCGAGCTGCTTCTTCGCCTCCATCGGATGCATCATCGCATCGAGCACTTCACCAAGAACCAGCAGATAGTACTTGGCCATCAATTCGTCCGGGATGCTCATGAGCTTACCGAACATTTCCTTCGGTGCATCGGTCAGGCCCACGTAGTTGCCCAGGCTCTTGGACATTTTCTTCACACCGTCCAGACCTTCCAGCAGGGGCAGTGTCATGCACACCTGCGGCTCCATGCCTTCTTCCTTCTGAAGGTCACGACCCACCAGGATGTTGAATAGCTGGTCACTGCCGCCGATCTCGACATCCGCACGCACCACCACGCTGTCCCAGCCCTGCATGATCGGATATTGCAGCTCATGCAGACGTACTTCAGTGCCATTGGCCACGCGATTTTTGAAATCCTCACGTTGCAGCATCTGCTGGAGCGTCACGCGTGCATTGAGCTTGATCACCTCCATGAAGGGCATTTCCTTGAACCAGGAGCCATTAAAAACGACCTCCGTCTTCTCGCGATCCAGCACCAGAAAGGCTTGCTCGGTGTAGGTCTTGGCATTCACCAGCACTTCATCATACGTCAGCGGAGGGCGGGTCGTGGAGCGGCCGCTGGGGTCGCCGATCATGGCGGTGAAGTCACCGATGATCAGTACGATGTGGTGTCCCATTTCCTGAAACTGGCGCAGTTTTCTCAAGCCCACCGCATGACCCAGATGAATGTCAGGCGATGTCGGATCTACCCCTAGCTTGATGCGCAACGGCTTGCCGCGTCCGAGTTTTTCAGCCAGTTCCTTTTCACTGTGGATGGTGACGGTGCCGCGTTTGAGAATGTCGAGTTGTTCAGAGACTGGAAGCATGAGAGTAAATTGGCGAATGACAGCGGCACGAATGACGAAAGAATGAGCAAACACAACCTCGCGCCTCGTTTATTCGCTCCTTTTTCCTCAACCATGCCTGACGACACCTCCA
>CANHTV010000340.1 GCA_947463285.1 Verrucomicrobiaceae bacterium
AGCGGTTTGTGGATTTAGAAACTTAACTAAATCAATCTCCAAATAGGCTCGAAGTGTTTCCTTGCCGAGAACAACCCGTGAATCCACAGGGGCAGGTTGAACGGCTTTTGCAGCAACAGCCTCTGTCGGTGCCGCACCCGCATTACCTTCCGTCGTGGCAGGCGCAGACACTGGCGTGCTCATTGCGGCGCGTGGAGGTCCTTCCTGTGACTCGTTTTCGATACGGAGAAGTCTAACAACCGTAAAAAACGGCATATCCGAAGGGCTTGCCAGCTTGCTTAGCAACGTTTGAAGAGCCGATTGATCGGCCCTAACAACCACCTTTAACTGACGGCGATCTGTAATATTCACCGCAGCAACTGACGCCTGTTTGGATGAAGAATTTTTGGACTTTGATTTGGATATGTTGGCGTCTTTGTCTGGGAGCCCCTTTTCAGAAGGAAGTTCTGAACGTTCCAACATATCCATGGAGTTAATTCCACTGGCGAGAAGCAGTTTTACTACTTCATCAATCGCGTCCAAATAAGTCGATAACTCGCTCGCTACTTGGTCCGATTTCGGAAGCTCGCTTGTGTATTGATCAAAAGAAAGATTAAACTCGGCTGGAAGTTTACTTCCGCCAAGCTTCTTAATTTCTGCAATACGACTTTTAAGCTTAGCCTGGAAATCTGTGTTGCTGATTGGCTTATCTTCAGGCTGTAGCTTGTAGAGAACCAAAGAAAGATTACCGACAATTTTTTGGTAGTCTTGAACAAGAGCCTGTTTAGCAGCCAAGTTTTCCGGTGTTGGAGATAACTCGGTGCCACGAAGATTCGCGATACTCGTGTTAACCGTATCAAATTCTTCCTGTGCAGAGCCAGCGGCTGACCAAGCATTGAATAACAAGACACCCAAGCCGAGGGCTCCCAGACCCGTCACGCCAAGAATAGCCGCAGGTATTTTATTTTCGTTAATCCAGCTCATTAGTTTTTGAATTTCATAGGCTGCTTGAGGGGCAACCGGATGTTGAATGAATAAGCATAGCGGTCTTCCTCGACACCGCTTTGTGCGCTGACGTAATCGGCACGCTTTGCCTCAAAGTCCTCAATGCCAAACCAAGGTGATTTGGCTAGTTCAGCCGCAAAACGGTAAACAACTTGCTCGCCTTCATCGTTTTTCCTGTATAAACCCTGCATTTGCAGTGAATAAACCGGTTCTGCGTTGGTTGGCTCGTCCTTTGGTGTCGATGTCTCACTCTGATTGACCAATTGAGGCGTGATAGGCTTACTGTCTTTCATTGGCTCCATGACAGTCAACCAAACCAAGTCGTTATCAAACTTGCTGTTGATCTCAGTAAGCAATCGAACCCAGTAAGAGCGTTCAGCTACAGCTTGCTCCATCTGCTGACTCAATCCCATAAGGTAATTTTGAGTAGCATTCAGCTCGTTGATCTTCCCAGCCAAACCTTTGAGGGTTTGGTTTTCATTACGCATCACAGACAACTTCTCCTGAATGACGCGCTCAGTATTCTGAAAGTATAGCATACCAGCCCCCAGACCTGCCCAGAGACAAAGAGCAGCGAGAATGAGAGCAGGAGCTCTTCTGGAAGCATCACGTGCGTTGGCTACTGAGGTTGGAACTAATTCAATTTCACTAGGGCAACCGCCGCTACGCAAACCGAGACCGACTAACTCACCCATGAATGGACTATCTGCATGAGCAGCATCAGAATTGATGCCACGATCAAGCTGTACTCCACGAAGCGGATTAAAAATCTCCACAGGAAGCTTAAGCTTTTCCTCGAGGAATCCTACCATATTGACGAGCAGAGCGCCACCACCAGTGAGAAAAACACGCTTAGGAGGCGAACCACCATTTTGTGTCCGATAGAAAGTGATCGTTCGCATGATCTGCGTGTGCAGATTAGAAGCTGCATTGCGAATCACCTTAGATATGGCTGCGATCTCCGGATCCGAATGATCCTGGACAGCTCCACCTTGAGCAACAAAGCCTCGAGTGATTTTTTGCTGCTCTGCTTCGGAAAAGCTGACTCCGAATTCTTTTGCGATAGCTAATGTGATGGAAGCGCCACCAACCAAGAAATTACGAGTGAACATTCTGCCGTCTTCGACGAAGACCATATTTGTAGAGCGCGCCCCCACATCAATGATCACGCTAGGTTCATCGACATCAGGATAACTGTATTTGAAGGCATTGAACAAGGCCATTGGGGCCAAATCCACACCAGAAGTGTTCAAACCGGATGCCACCACCTGATCATTGATCTCGGAGAGAGCGTCCGATTTCATAGCAACCAAAACCACCTCTGTCTCACCCGTGCCTTCGGAAACAAACTCGTAGTCCCAGACAACTTCGTTGATCGGAAATGGCACATTTTGTCTGGCCTCAAATTCGACGATCTGCGCGACACGATCTGGCTGAACCGGAGGCAACTTCACAAAGCGAGTGAATACGGAGTGTCCAGCAACAGCATACCAAATTGAAGACTTTTTGATTTTCAGTCGATCTGTTACTTCGTCAATCGCAACCTTAAGTTGAGGGAGGCGTGTGGCATCAACGGTGGGGTCGCCACTCATGTCCACGAATTCATATTTTTTAAGAACAAGGTCACCCCCGGACTTAGAAAAAATGGCACCACTGACACGCTGGGAACCCAGGTTCAGGACTGCGATGGTTTTACTGTCTGCCATGCTCGTTTATCAAAGGTTAAATTTGTGACCTCCGCTTGGCGGAGGCTTCTGAGTCTTACTTATTCTTCACGCCAACGTCGTAATCGCCCCAAAGAATAGCGAATGGTGTGTCCTTCTTGGGCAGCATCGTGTTGTCATTGATCGCCAGAGTGTCAGTCTTCTCCCACCATGGGCCTTTGATGCTACCGTCGCCAGCCACACGCTGACCTTCGACAATCACTTCAACACCCCAGCCTGAGATGTCACTCGGAACAAAGGCATCTTTCTCGAGAATACGGCGGAGGGTTGCTGGCGAGACGAATGCCAATGCGTGGCATTTTTCAGCCGCAGGGATGTCCACGTAATCAAAGCTACCCTTCATGACCTGACGCTTACCGTCTTTTGTCGTCGCATTCATGGCGAGGTAGTAATTAACGGTCATGCTGGCAAGGCTGCCGTTTCGACCACCTGCTGCCGATGGCAGCTTAATGTCGAATTCCATATCGATCTGAAGCCAGTTTTTTGGACGCCAGTTTTTATCAGGCACATTGCCTGCCTGAAACTGGGGAGTCTGAGTCGCTTCAAACTTAGGAGCCTTGATGTCCACTTTGACGGCAGGACCTGTGGTCTGGCCTTGCAGCGCGGAGATCGTCAGTGCAACGAACGAAAGTGCTAGAATGGAGGATTTCATATCGGGGGGTTGGTTCAGAGGGTCAGGCGCGATGGTTAGCGGAATTGAGGTCCTTTTGAATTAATCTCTTTTATTCTCAAACCATGCGACTCATCAAGACTTGATTGCAAGAAAGTCGCGAAAATAATCAATCGTCTTCACAATTCCTTCTTCAAACTGCACTTTAGGCTCCCAGCCAAGCAACTTGCGAGCAAGCGTGATGTCCGGTTGTCGCACCTTGGGGTCATCCTGTGGCAATTCTTGATGAATAATAGGTTGATCGCTGCCTGTGAATTTCAGGATTTGTTTGGCAAATTCCAACACCGTCATTTCACGCGGATTTCCAATATTCACAGGCTCGTGATAATTACTCTGCGAGAGCTTAAAGATGCCATCAATGAGATCTGAGACATAGCAGAAGCTACGAGTCTGGGCTCCATCACCAAAAACGGTAATCGGTTTACCCTGAAGGGCCTGCCCGATGAAGGCGGGAACCACACGACCATCCTCAAGGCGCATTCTCGGCCCGTAGGTATTAAAGATACGGACAATCTTGGTGTCCATGCCATGCGCACGGTGATAACCCATGACCATGGCTTCAGCGAAACGCTTAGCTTCATCATACACTCCGCGAGGACCAATCGGATTAACATTCCCCCAGTAGGTCTCCTTCTGAGGATGCTCCAAGGGGTCACCGTAAGTCTCACTGGTTGAGGCGATCAGATAAGTTGCCCCTTTGGCTTTGGCCAAGCCCAGTGTATTATGTGTTCCCAGAGAACCCACTTTAAGTGTTTGAATTGGCAGCTTGAGATAGTCGATAGGACTTGCGGGTGAGGCAAAATGGAAAACCAAATGCACTTCACCGGGCAGGTAGATGTAGTTCGTCACATCATGTTTGATGAATTGAAAATCTGGATTGCCAGCGAGGTGCTCGATATTGCGGACATTTCCAGTCAG
This sequence comes from Verrucomicrobiaceae bacterium, assembly GCA_947463285.1. Taxonomy (GTDB): domain Bacteria; phylum Verrucomicrobiota; class Verrucomicrobiia; order Verrucomicrobiales; family Verrucomicrobiaceae; genus Prosthecobacter. The sequence goes on from CANHTV010000340.1 coordinate 4,297, forward strand.
CAGGCTATCGATGCCAATGACTTTATATCCTTCAGCAAGAAGGCGATCCGTGAGGTGTGATCCCAGGAATCCGGCGGCACCGGTGACAACAGCAGTTTTCTTTTGAGACATAAATGAAATGAGGGGGGAGAAGTTGGGACTTTTAATCACAGGCGCAAGCGAAGACTCACGCCTGTGCCTAAGGTAAACTAGGCTTCCAGCTTCCAGGAGCCGCGATACTCGCGGGTGAGCAGTTTGGAGGCTTCGGCATCACCGATGATCTCTTCCTTGGCGGCGTCCCATTTGATGGGGCGGTTCACGAGGAAGGAAATCAGCGCCAAATGACC
>CANHTV010000341.1 GCA_947463285.1 Verrucomicrobiaceae bacterium
CGTGTTTACGCGCTTGTTAAAGGTAAGGTGCAGAAGCTCGACGATCTATATAATACCAGTCAATGGCTGACAGTTGCGGGGCATCAAGTGGAAACCATGATCGTGGGCAATTCCTGGTCTAGTGAGGAGTCGTGGTACCAATATCACCGTCGCTCAAGCTTTCTGCTGAGTTTAGGTGCGCTGGTGGCTCTCGACTTCCACATCCAAAAATGCCCCCAACAAAAGAAGTTAATCCCGTTGCATGCATACTGGCACGCCATCAGGTCGAGCTACGACCCGTTATCTGGGAATGGAATCATCCGTGGGTCGGCTGAGGCAACCAACAATGCGCAGGCAAACCCATGCGATGCACTTTTGATTGTGAATCTAAACAATCTCAATGTGGAGGAATGGAATCAGGCAGGTGGAACACCTGTCTCCCTGGCTGATTCGTCTTCGGAATCTGGAGATCTACTGATTCTCGAAGCGAAGAGCCCCTGGGCTAATGCAGTTTCTACCAGCGTGATTTTGGGAGCTGCAGCCCGAATACCACTTCGTGTGGGCAAGGCAAATCTGGTAGCGCAGATCCAGCGCACCTGGAGGCAGTTTCGAAGCGGCATGATGTACCTCGAGCAACTCGCGGACGATGAGGGAATGCTCTTCATCTTCCCCTACGCACAGCGCGTGTCGTTTTATATGGCCAACACACCCTCACCGCTCTCTTGTGCCTATTTGGATCCTGATGGGTTTATTGTTGAGATTCATGACCTTGAGCCCTTCAATCGATCGTCGGTGAGGTCAAACTCAACGAACATCCAGTATGTTCTTGAGACCCGACAGGGATGGTTCAAGGATCATGGCGTTAGCATCGGCTCTTCAGTCTGCGGCATCGATGAGCCGTTACAAAAAGCCTTTTTCGGTCATTAAGCCTATGAAATTTGGTCTGCGCATTCCCTCGCTCAAGAAACGCATCGCCGCCCGCACTTCAGCTAAGCGGTTCGTCCGTCATTCCCTTGGACTCAAAGCTCCGCGTGGCTGGGGCTGGATCACCGATCCAAAACGGGCGCTCTATAATCGCATTTACAACCGCACCACAAGAGGCTGTCTCATCTTCTTGATGGGCCTTTCTGGAGCCATGTTCTGTGTGGTGTTCCTGTTGATCAATCTTATGCCCTGAATAGCCTTCTGTCTGGCTATCTGCGCATGAAGCTATACCGACCCGTCACCCCCAAAAGCCACTTCCTAGCAGCAAGCCGGCTATGGTGAGAGTAAGGGGACGCGACGGTTCCTAAGGATAAACGGTTGAGTTCGCTAGCACGGCGAGTGTCATCGCTTTGACGCTAAACGTGATCGAAGCCGCGGGTTTATGCCGATAGAACGGTGAATGCAGGCTTGGCAGCAGCTCACCGGTCTCCTGCGCTTTCTGGATCTTTTCAGGCGTCACCGTGCCGAGCTAGGCGAGGAAGAAAGGGATCTTCTCCGGTGTCATCGTGTAACGGGAGAATTCCTCGCCGGCCATGGAGGTCTTGCGTTCGGTGATACTGGCTTGGCCAAAGGCTTCCGACCACACACCGCTGACAGGGGCGGTGAGTTCGGGATTGTTGTAGAACGATGGCGTGCCGGGCACGGGCAGTTTGATCTCGGGCAACAGGATGTCGGGCAATCCGGCGGTGATGCCGAGGCCGCAACAGATGCGTTTGATCGACTCCAGCACCTTTTGCGGGTCTCCTTACTCTTAGTGCGCACCGTCAGACCGAGTTCGACCTTGTGGGGGATGATGTTGTGCTTCGTGCCACCGTTGAACTTACCCACGGTGATCACGATCGGGTCCTTTGTCGTGTTTGGCATCGCCCTGTGGCCGCAGACGCCATGCACGAGAATGTCCACTGTGTCCTTGCTGGCAGTCGCAGGACTGCTTGTCACTCCAAAGGTGCCGACAACTAGTCCTACATTGCAATGCAGCACCAGACACACATCCGGCTTCGGGAAGCGCTTGTACAAGCCATCCTCGATCATCGCCAGCGCGCCCATGCCGCGCTCTTCGGCCGATTGCCCAATGAAGACGAGCGTGCTCTTCCATTTCTCCTTCGACGCTGCCAGTGCTTGCGCCGTGCCGACCCAGCAGGTCATGAGCATATTATGACCGCAGGCATGCATGACGGAGACGTCGTTGCCTGCATCGTCCTTGGTGGTCGTATGGCTAACATCGGCACGGAGCCGATCTGGCGCACCGGCGGGCCATCCAAATCCGTGCGGCCGAGACCTTTTTACCGGCTCCATTCTTCAAAACGGCCATCAGCGGAAAGTGGCATAGTCTTCAAAATCCAAAGGCAAGCGCAGGCCGATGGCTCACGACGTGACGCGAACGAAAGAAGGCCTGAAGGTCGAAATCGCCCGTCTCGCACCCTCGGTGATGGACACAACCCCGTTCGGGTTGGGGCCAGATCTGGGTGATGATGGCGCATGGTTTCCCAGGGTTCTGCGAACCCTGGGCTGAAAGCCACAATGCCTTTGGCATTGGTGGAAAGCCTGCTGTCTGACGGCCTGAACGGAGGAATGGGGCATTCGTTTCCTTCACCTGGGTGTGCCCCTAGGCCCGAGTGATGCCGCGTGTCATCAAGTTTTGTGGTTTCTCGGAATCGGAGTCGTGGGGGCGTGGAGGCCTGGTCGTCGGGGGCGCTAACCACGTAGCATCGCCGTCAAGGCGGAGTGATTTACCTTTCCCAAGGCGCTGCGGGGGATCTGTGCTAGGTGGATGACCTCACTGATGTGACAAAAGGCAGGCGTGAGGGCATGGAAGGCGGCGAGTAGGTCGGCGGTGTCCGGTGTCTCGGTGACGAGCACTAGGCGACTCTCCCGGCGGGAATCCGGCAGGGCCACGATGACGGGCAGCCGGACCCAGTTTTGCAGCAAAGCCAGTGCCTCCAGCCGTGCTTGCAGCGGGGCCAGATGTACCAGCTCACCGAGGATCTTGATGAAGCCGGACTCGCGCCCGACAAAGCGCAGCCATCGCCGCCCGCCAGCGATGCGCGGCTCCACCAGATCCCGCGTGGTCAAGCTGTCACCGATGGGCTGCCAGCACCAGGTGCCGTCTGCCTCTTGCAAAGCGTACCCCTGCGCCAGAGCCGGGCCGCTGAGGATGAGTCGGCCCTGCGTATCTACGTCTGTCTGCCAGTGGGGGAGCACCTCCAGCCAATCATCACCGGGTGCCTCCTGCGTGGCCAACCAGGGGCGGGTAGCGATCTGTGAGCCCGCCTCGGTCATGCCGTAGCTTTGGAAAACCGGCCAACCTAGCTTTTTCGCCGCCGCAGCGAGGTCTGGTGACATGCCGCCGCCGCCGATGATCGCTGCGCGGAGGCTGGCGGGGCAGGGGAGCTGCTTCTGCACCAGATCATGCACCTGCGTCGGCACCAGGGAGACCAGCGTGATGCCGTGGTGCGCGCAGGTTTCCACAAAAGCTGCCGGCTGCCAGCGCGTGTTGTCCTGGACGATGGCCGAGCCGCTGAGATAAGCTCGCGCTACGATGGCAAAACCGCCGACATGATGCAGCGGCAGCGCGATGAGCCAGCGGTCTGCCGCCGTCACGGCAAAGTGGGCGTTCACCGCCGCTCCTGAGGTAAGAAAGGCCGCCTTTGCGAGAGCGACCCACTTTGGCTGGCCCTCACTGCCGGAGGTCTGGAAAAAACACAGCCCCTCCAGTCCCTGCCCCACCGCCCAGGCCTCCAGCCCCGTCGCAGTCCCCGCCTGATGGGGCGGCGTGGCGATGTGGTGAGCGCGGGAGTTCCAGAAGTCAGCATCAAACATAAGGCAGCTACAGCCTTTCATCACCCCAGGGGCCAATGCCATCTCAAAAACACATTCCGCCCCTGAAAGTGAAGGGAGAGTAGACTGACTCGCAGACTCGAGGGTGAATCAAATCAATCCCAAACCTCACTGGCTATGCCAAGCGTCGTCGAAGCTGTAGCTCGGGATGAGTGAGGCCATACACATCATCATCATCACATATGGTGAAGCCTAATGATCACTGGAGACATGGAGTATTGGAAATACCGCCCTCCATGACTCCATCACTCCGAGTGTGAGAAATCACAAAACTTGATGATGCGCGGTATGACGCTGAGAAAGCTGGCACTCCAAGATCTGAAACGTGCTGCCTGCGAGTGGAGGGGGCCTGATCCCGAATTTCGTAGGTGTAAAGCCAGCGAGAGAGGGCTGCCGTGCCCAGATGTCGAAAGGTGGTACAGATCGCAAGCTGCGATACGATCAGCTAAAACAGGGCTGCCAGCTCCACCTTCAAGCGCTCCATGGGCAGTCCCATGATATTTGTCCAGGAGCCTTCATGGTGATCAATGATACGGTCTCCGTGCTCCTGAATGCCGTAGGCGCCGGCTTTATCCAAGGGGTTCACCAGCTGATGATAAGCCTGTATTTCTGCTGCTGTCAGAGGCTTGAACATGACCTCGGTGATAACATGGAATGCCTGGCCTTGCCTGCCGCCGTCCCAGGCCAGATAAACCCCGGTGCAGACCTTGTGCGCCCGGCCTGAAAGGCGGCTGAGCATCTCAGCTGCCTCAGCGAGATCTCGCGGTTTGCCCAAAGGTTCCCCATCCAGATAAACCAAGGTATCAGCTCCTAG
>CANHTV010000342.1 GCA_947463285.1 Verrucomicrobiaceae bacterium
ACAGACGTCGCACTCATCGGTCTGGGTGATATGTTCACCACGGCACAGCAAGCGAAGGCTATGCTGGAAGCCAAAGGCCTTTCCGTGGCACTGGTCAATCCACGCTGGATCAAGCCACTGGACGCCACGCTGATCGAGTCCGTCGCCCGCAAAGTGAAGGTCGTCTGCACCCTCGAAGACCACATTTTAATGAACGGCTTCGGCTGCGGCGTCATTGAGCATTTGGAAGGTGCTGGAATCAGCACCCCTGTCGTCCGCATCGGCTGGCCTGATGCGTTTGTCGAACACGGCACACCAGCCATCCTGCGTCAAAAACACGGCCTCACGGCTGAGCACACCGTCGAAGTGGTTATGGCCAAGCTGAAAGCTTGAATCACATCATTCAGCCAGCTTTCCCCATACCTGTCTGGGGAAAGCTGATGATCCGTGAAATTCGTCAATGAGAACGTGATCTGCGGGTCAGACCGCAGGCACTGAGGCACGCAACTTTGCGGCAACTTCGTGGAAGACTTTTGAGGCTGCTGATTTATCTGCTTCCTCAAGGGCAATAGGGTGGCCCTCATCACCGGCTTCACGGACCGTCATTTCAATGGGCACTTGTCCAAGAAGAGGAACGCCGAGACGTTTGGCTTCGTTCTCACCCCCACCTTTGCCAAAAATATGGTACACCTGCCCGTCACTCGGGCAGATGAAGTAGCTCATGTTCTCAATGATTCCGAGGATGGGGACATTGACCTTTTGAAACATGGAAATGGCTTTGCGTGCATCGATCAAAGCCACTTCCTGAGGTGTGGTCACGATGACTGCACCATCAAGGGCCACAGTCTGGACGATGGTGAGCTGGATGTCGCCCGTGCCTGGGGGCAGATCGAGGATGAGGTAGTCGAGGTTATCCCAAGCACACTGACGGAGGAACTGCTGTGTGTAACGGGTGGCGACGGGACCGCGAACGATCACGGCGCTGTCATCATCAAGAAGAAAACCCATGCTGATGAGTTGCAGGCCATAGCGTTCGATCGGCACGATCTGCTGCTCCTCGTTCTGATAGGGGCGCTCATTACTGCCGAACATGTGAGCGATGCTCGGGCCATACAAATCGCAGTCGCAGAGTCCAACTTTGGCCCCTGTTTTCGAAAGGGCGACGGCCAGATTGCTGGCGACAGTACTTTTCCCGACACCACCTTTGCCTGAGGCTACAGCGATGATTTTTTTCACGCCCGGAATACTGGATTTCGGGAGTTTATCAGCACTGCCTGTGGCTGCGTTTGGCGGTTCTTTGATGTCAAAGTTAAGCTTTGCCTCCGTCACTCCAGGCAATCCGGTCAAAACCTCCATGGCCTGCTCATGGATGAGCCTGGGAATATTGGGATCGCGAGTGGCCACGGAGATGTCCACCGTGACCTTGCCTCCGTCGATGGCAATGCCTTTAACGAGGCCAAAAGAGATGATGTCGCGGCTGAAGCCAGGGTAACGGACGGTGGCAAGGGCGGCGCGGATTTCAGAATCAGTGGGCATGATGGGGAACGGGAGTCGGGAAACGATGAACTTAAACAGAGGCGTCAACAAAGCTGCGGATGTCGAAGTCGTCAGCGATTTTTTCGACCTGCCAGCGGCCGTCGGCATTCAGCCGGAAGCTGCCGACCCAGCGCTGATGCCAACGCTCGGGCTCGATCATGCTGAGGTGGTGTTTCCCATCCACATCATAGAGATGATAGACCTCACCAATGACCGGCTCAAAGCCAAATCGGGCCTCATAGAGCAGCTTGTTCCAGTTAAAGGCATCAATCACGCGGAGGTACCGCTCGCGCAGCTCGACCAGCTCCTGCTGGAGCTCACGTTCGACACGCGAGACACCCCGGCTTTTAAAATTGGTCAGATCTTGAGGTATGATCTTCGCCGCCAGTCTGGAGACGGGATAGGGAAGGTAGTTCCCACGCGGTTCGGTCTGGGAAAGGTCTTGATTGATCGGATCATCCGTAGGCATGGGCATAAGAGTCACTGGATACGCTGCCTGAGCAAGTATGGTTGGGATTGAAATGCTCTGCTGCCAACTCTAGTCTCGACACCATGCGCCTGCGCTCCCTTCTTTTCCTGATCATCGCCGCCCTCGTCAGCTGTGAATCCACCGCCCCTACAGCTGCCCAGATGGACGAGCTAGAGGCCAAAGTGCGCGTGCAATATCAGGAACAATTCAGCGCCCTGGAACAGCAGCGCCGTTCGGGAGCCATCACGCAGGCGGATTATGACATGCAGCACGCGGCCCTGAATCGTGAGGTGACAAACAAGGTGGACACCATGCTTTGGAGCCGCCACGCGCTGGCCCAAAGTGAACTTAAAGCCAATCACATTCCCACACCAGACAGGCCCGTGGAACTCACACCCCCAGGCGTCGGTCAATCACAAGGCACGTTGTACAACTCGACGCGAATCAACGGCTTGGGCAACCAGATCCAGGGCAATTTCATGCGCGACATGGGCAGCTCGAACGCCCAATTTCGCGGTCCTGGCACCATGTATGATGGTTACTAAAACCCGCTGCTGACATGACAGCACGGCATTTGGAATCGGTGGCCTCAGCAGTGGTCGAGCGCACCCTGCGCAGGCTACCAGAGCCGATCCGAGAAGCTGCGGAGCAGTGTTCGGTGGAGGTCACTCTGATGCAACACTGCCTGCGAGCTGGAGAAGATTTGGAACAAGATTTATTGGGCCTCTTTGAAGGGCGCACCCATGCGGATGAGGCGTCCGAAATGATCGCCGACATCCCGCGCATCCGTCTGTTTTTGGATAATCTCTGGGACTACGCCGAGCATAACCGCGAAACCTTCCGCGAAGAAGTACGCATCACGCTCCTGCATGAGTTAGGCCACTTCCTTGGGCTGGATGAGGCGGGTGTGGCCGCTCTTGGCCTCGCTTGATACGATTTCTTGCTTCCCTTTCGGGCCTGTCTGATGTCAGATTTGCCTCATGACATGGTTTTTCAATAACGCTGGAGTAGCCGACGGCCCGCACGAGGAGCCAGCGATGCAGCAAATGGCGCGTCAGGGTAGCCTCAATCCGCAGACGCTCATCTGGCACAGTCAGCTCAGTGACTGGCAGGAGGCCGTGGCGCTAAATCCAGACTGGTGGCAGCCAGTGAAAGCTGAACTGCCCAAAACCGTCCCCAAAGTCGATCCATTCGCGCGCCGAGGCCCGGTCCCTCTGGCACCCACGGAGGCACCGAAGAAAGAAAGCGGCGGTGGTTTGCTCAAAAGATGGTTCGGCGGCAAAAAGTAAGCCCGCTCATTTCCGACGCTCCAGCACGATGCGGAAGCTGATCGTCGGACGTTTCGTATCCGGCGGCACTGGCAAGCGTGCTGAGGAAAGCAGCTCATCGGGATTGGCGCTGCGCCAGTTCCCCCCACGCACCGTGGCGAGTGTGCTTTTGGCTTTGCCGTCCGCGCTTTTGGCTGCGTCAAATTCCGTCTCCACCCATTCGGACGCATTGCCAGCCAGGCCGATGATGCCGCGCTCATTCGGTTGAAAACCGGCGACGGGAGCAAGCTGTGCAAAACGATCCTGATAACCAGGAATGATGGCTTCAAGGTTGGCCTTACGCCCGGCATTCATGTCGGCAAAGTTGTCGATCCCCTCCGGTGGCGGCCAATCAAAGCCCCAAGGATAGATGCCACGGATGCGGCCATTGCGCTCACTCGGAGTCGCGCCGCGCTCCAGCGGCAGCCCCACGGCACGGCTCCATTCTTCATCGGTGGGCAGTCGGTAGAGATCCTTCGGGCCGATCAATCCGGCGTTGCGCTCGCGCTCGGTGATCCAGGCACAAAAGGCACGCGCTTCATCACGATCCACCCCCACCACAGGCTGGGTGCCCCCCTTCCCTTCCGAATCCATGTTGCCAGGGCGACGGCCATTGGTGGCTTTGACAAATTCCAGGTAGTCACGCCGACGCGTCTCCGTAGCTGCGATCATCACCCCTTCCGCCAGCGGCACAAAACGCATCCCCAGGCCGTTCGCCTTCCATTCACGACCAAAGGTCACCGCTTGCCGCGTCTGCATGTCAGAAAAAAGCTCCAGCAGTTCCCCGGCTCGGACTTCACCTTCTAGGACGACATCGGAAAAACCCTCCTCACGCAGTTCATACTCGACCAGACCACTGCGCACACGCGGCACCTCCAGAGGGGAGTATCCCAGGAACTCATCACGCTGGAAGACACGCACCTTTTCAGGGTTCGTGCGGATGACGACGCTGCCATAGGTCTGCCGCTCCACACGCACATGAAAAGCCTGCCAGTCGCTGCCATTGTCAGAAGATGGTGAATCTGTCTCACGATCATCCGGCATATCCTCCGCAGAGGCACCGCCGCTATCCACGTAATAAAAGGGCTCCACCTCGTAATGATGCTCCTGGCTCAGGAAACCCGAGCCGCGATCCATGTCCGTGAGCCAGTAACGAAAAGCCTCCGAGTCCCCAACAGGCACCACGATGAAATACGCACTCTCCTTGGTGCTGGCGGCGCGCACGACCTTTCCCTCGAAGGAACGACCCGTGGCTTCCAAAAAGCGTTTGAAGTGCTTGATCTCCACGGGCTGCACCGTGACGTGACCACCCGGTGC
>CANHTV010000343.1 GCA_947463285.1 Verrucomicrobiaceae bacterium
GCCTTGAAGGCACCGCTGCTCAAAACCGACCAAGCAGACATCGCTGCGAATGGCCGGGTGCGCAGCCGCAGGCTCACACGGGTCGAGTATGATCACACGCTGCACTATCTGCTCGGCATCGACATCCCGCTGAAGACGCTGCTGCCGGAGGATCGTGCCTCGCACGGCTTTGAAACCGTCGCGGATGGGCAGCAGCTCTCGCATCATCAACTCGCCCGCTACCTCGACGTGGCCGATTTGGCTCTCGACAACGCTTTCGACCGCGCCACGAAAGGCGACACCACTTATGCGAAGCATCACACGCCCGAGATGCTCATCAAAAATCGCGGTGGCAACTACCGTGGCCCCGATTTGAAGAACGGCGAAAGCATCACCTGGCCCATCGGGCTGCAATTCTTTGGCCGCACGCCCACCTGGGCTCCGGCGAGCGGGTGGTATCGCGTCACGCTGCGTGGTGTGCGTGGCATCAATCCCACTGCCGATGGCGCGGTGTGGGGCACGCTGCGCTCCGGCCACTGCGAATCGAATGCGCCGCTGCTCTACATGATCGGTCTCGTCGAAGCCACCGCGACGCCGCGCGACATGACCTTTGAAGCATGGATCGAAAAAAATCATCGCTTGGAACTGCGACCGAACGACGGCACGCGCAAAAACGCTCCCACGGGTGCCAAAGGCGGCAACGTGAGCTTTGCGGGTCGAAACCTTGAAAAACAAGGCTTCCCCGGCATCGCGCATCGCGGCATCGACATTGAGCGCATCTATCCCATCGCGAATGCCGACGGCTTGAGGAAGAAACTCTTCGGCGGCAACGGTCTGGAAGCGCTGAAAGCCGAAAACATCGACAAACTAGTCAATCGCTTCGCCACACGGGCGTTTCGCCGACCGGTCACCGAGGTTCAAAGTGCCCCGTATCGCCAAATCGCTGCCAAATCGCTCCAAGACGGCGATTCCATGCTTGAAGCCCTCCGCGCCGCCTACCGCGCCATCTTGTGCTCGCCGCGCTTTTTAACCTTCATCGAGGCACCCGGACCGCTTGATGACCACGCCATTGCCTCACGCCTCAGTTTCGCCCTCTGGTGCTCCATGCCCGATCAAGAGCTGCTCGATCTGGCGAATCAACACAAGCTCCACGAGCCTCAAACACTTGCCCAGCAGGTCGAGAGACTGCTTTCGCACGCCAAAGCCAAACGCTTCATCGCCTCCTTCACCGACCAGTGGCTCAAGCTCAATCAAATCGACTTCACCACGCCTGACACACGTCTCTTCCGCGACTTCGATCCCGTCGTGCAAGAATCCATGCTCCAAGAAACCCGCGCCTACTTCACCGAACTGCTACGTCGCGATTTGAGCATCACCAACCTCATCGACTCCGACTTCACCTTCCTCAACGGCCGTCTTGCTCGTCACTATGCTGGAGACAATCAGACAATGAGACAATCAGACAGTGAGAAGAAGCCCAAGAGCAAAACTCTCCCTGTCTCTTGGTCTGATGGTCTCACGGTCTCCGCTCCAAAGCCCGGAGACGGACTTCAAAAGGTGACGCTTGCACCAGCCTCCAAACGCGGCGGTCTCGTCACCCAAGGTGCGATCCTCAAAGTCACGGCCGACGGCACCAGCACCTCGCCAGTCGTGCGCGGCGTCTTCATCAACGAGCGCATCCTCGGCAATCACATCCCACCACCACCCCCAGGCATTCCTGCCATCGAACCCGATATTCGTGGAGCCACCAGCATTCGCGACCAGCTCGAAAAACACCGCAACAACGAATCCTGCGCCAGTTGCCATCAAACCATCGACCCACCCGGCTTCGCCCTCGAAAATTATGATCCCGTGGGCCTCTGGCGCAAAGGCTACGGCAAGGACAGCAAAGGCGCGAAGATTGATCCCTCAGGTGCCACCCCAGAAGGCGCGACCTTCACCGAGCTCGCCACCTGGCAGCAAATCTACACCCAGCAACCCCAGCGCCTCGCCCGCGGCTTCGCCGCCCACTTCCTCACCTACGCCACTGGCGCTCCAGCTCGCTTCAGCAATGAAGCCGCGCTTGATGACCTCGCCAAGAAGACCACCAACATCCGCTCGATCATCCGCGAGGTGGTTTTGAGCGATATTTTCCGCACCAAGTAACGTTTCACCGCATCATGAGCACCTTTATCTTTCAAAAACACCTCTCCCGTCGTGCCATGTTGCGTGGTGCGGGCATCATGCTCGGCCTTCCTTTGCTCGAAGCGATGACGCCAGCCTTGGCGTCCGTAAAGGAGACGAAGCGGGCGAAGCGCTTCGTCGGCATGAGTTTGGCGCTGGGGCTGCACAATCCTAATTTGGTGCCGGAAGGCTCGGGGCGGAGTTACAAGCCTTCGCGCTACCTCGCGGGCATTCAGGATTTGCGGGAGGATTTCACGGTGGTGTCGGGTTCATCACATCCCGGGGTCACGGGAGGTCATACGGCGGAGGGGAGCATCTTTTCGGCTTGTCCAAATGCGCGAGGCTCGACGACGCGGAACACGATCTCGCTCGATCAGCTCATGGCCAAGCATCTGGGGCATGAGACGCGGTTTCCATCGCTCGTTTTGAATACGAACTCACAGACGAGCCCGAGCTACACGGAGAACGGCTCGATGATTCCGGCGGAGAACAGCGCGATGAAGCTCTTCACGCGGCTTTTTGTGAATGACACGCCCGCCGAGCAGGAGCGGCAGGCGGAGCTGATCCGCAGCGGACGCAGTGTGATGGATGTGGTCGGTGCAGAGGCAAAATCGCTCCAGCGCGAGTTGGGTTCCGGGGATCGCGACAAGCTGGATGCGTGGTTCACCAGCGTGCGAGAGCTGGAGCAGCGGCTCGCCGCAAACGAGTCCTGGACGCACAAACCCAAGCCGAAGGTCAAGCTCGCGCCGCCGCGTCAGATCCCGCGTGACAACGAAGTGGCCGTGGAACGCATCTATCTCGACATCGTGCACATGGCGCTGGCCACCGATAGCACGCGCTTCATCACGCTGCACGTCACCGGCAACAACGTGCAGGGCATTGAAGGTGTGGATGAAAGCTATCACAACCTCAGCCACCATGGCATGGACGAGGAAAAGCTGGCGCAGCTCGCCCTAGTCGAGCAGGGCGTGATCCACGAATGGGCCGCCTTCCTGCGCAAACTGAAGACCGACAAGCTCCTTGACGACACGATGGTGCTGCTCACCTCGAATCTCGGCAACGCCTCCGCGCATGATAACAAGAACATGCCTGTCCTCTTCGCCGGTGGCGGCTTCAAACACGGCCAGCACCTCGCATTCAATCAGCAAGACAACTACCCGCTACCTAATCTGTATGTGAGCATGCTGCATCGGCTTGGCATGCAGGACGAGGGCTTCGCGACGAGCACGGGTGAGATGAATGACCTGGAGATGAAATCCTGATTTTTTGATTCCTATGACCAAACTCGCGACACTCGGATTGCTGGCCGTTTTAATGATAAAGGCGGCTGGGGCGACACCGCCCAATCTGATCCTCTTTTTGGCGGACGACCTCGGTTATGGAGATCTGGGCTGCTATGGGCATCCTGTGATTCAGACGCCAAACTTGGATGCGTTTGCCAGACAGGGCGTAAAGTTGACGCAATGTTACGCGGCCAGCGCAGTATGCAGCCCGTCCCGCTCAGCACTGCTGACAGGTCGCACACCTCACCGTAACGGGGTCTATACTTGGATCGCCGAAGGCTCTGAAGTTCATCTAAGGAAGAGCGAAATGACGCTGCCAAAGCTTTTGCACGCTGGCGGTTACACGACCTGTCACAGCGGCAAGTGGCATCTGAACGGTCATTTTAATCAAGCTACCCAGCCACAGCCTGGGGATCATGGTTATGACTGGTGGCTGGCGACGCAAAACAATGCGGCACCGACACATGAAAACCCGAACAATTTTGTCCGTAATGGGCAGGCCGTTGGTCCGATGCAAGGCTATTCAGCTCCTTTGGTGGTGGCAGAAGCGCTGGAATGGCTGACTCAGAAACGAGATCCGAAGAAGCCTTTCTTCATGACGGTGTGGACGCATGAGCCACATTATCCGATCAAGTCAGATCCGAAGTTCAAGGCGCTCTACCCACAGCTCAAAGACGATATTCAGGCCGAGCATCATGCCAATGTGACACAGATGGATTCTGCTTTTGGTCAGCTGATGAAAAAGCTGGATGAAGAAGGACTACGAGATCAAACATTGGTTTTCTTCACCTCTGACAACGGGCCTGAAGGGGATGGTGTCACCTCGCCGGGCCGTGGCTCCAGCGGCGGATTGCGCGGACGCAAACGTGACATGCATGATGGCGGCATTCGCGTACCGGGTCTGGTGCGCTGGCCGGGGCATATCCCGGCAAGCTCAGTGTGCGAGACGCCTGTGATCGGCAGTGATGCCTTCCCGACGCTGCTGACTGCGGCAGGCATGAAAGTGCCGGAGTCCGTGACGCTGGACGGGGTGAATGTGTTGGAGGTGCTGAAAGGCCGCAGTTCTACTGTGGAGCGTGTCCAGCCTATGTTCTGGCGGCTGCTAATGGCTCCAAACATGAAAATGGCCATGCGTGTGGGCGACTGGAAGATCCTAGCTGACGAGGCGATGCAAAAGTTTGA
>CANHTV010000344.1 GCA_947463285.1 Verrucomicrobiaceae bacterium
GCTTCACCTGGGCCACCAGCCGAGCCGCGCGATGTTTGGACCGCATCATCCCCGCTGATTTTACCGGAATCGTGCAGTGCGACGGCTACGCAGCCTATCCCTCTTTCGCCAATCGCAGCGAAGAGCACATCACCCTAGCCGCGTGCTGGGCCCATGCGCGGCGCAAGTTCGTTGAGGCCGCCGAAAGCGCACCGCAACAAGCCGGATGGATGCTATTGCAAATCCAGCATCTCTACCGCATCGAAAAACAACTGCGCCAGTTCAAAGCCGGAGCGCAGCAAAGACAAGCCGTGCGAGCCAGCCAGAGCCGCATGATCATTGATCGCATCCACCGGGCGCTCAGCCGGATCAAGCTCAAAGGAAGACAACTACCCCAGAGTGCCCTCGGCAAAGCCATCGACTACACGCTGACGATGTGGCCAATGCTCACAGTGTATCTCGAAGACGGCCGCGTGGAGATCGACAACAACCCCGTGGAGAACGCCATCCGTCCAACCGCCATCGGCAAAAAGAACTGGCTGTTCATCGGCGAAGCTGAAGCCGGGCAACGCAGCGCCATCCTCTTCACGATCATCGAAGCCTGCCGCAGTCGAGGAATCGACCCGCAAACCTACCTGCGGGAAGTCCTCACCCGCCTGCCGACGTTGACCAACCGGCAGATCAAGGAAGTGACACCCGAAGCTTGGTCCAAGGCCCAACAAACCGACCATCAGCGGAAAGCGGCGTAGCTGCCCCCATCAAAACGCAACTCCAGATCAGAGGTGCTTGGCGAACCGCTAACGATTCACAAGATCATTCGCACTGGTAAACATCCCAACTGCTCCACTCTCTCAAAGGAGATTGAGGTAACGCCGAAAACGATCCAGCGGGACATCAGTTTCATGAGAGACCAGCTTGGGTTGCCTCTGGAGTATGATCAGCTCAAGCATGGCTACTTTTATACGGAAGAGGTGCATGAATTCCCCATCCTGCACCTCTCGCGCAATGACCTAGTGGCCCTGTTTTTAGCACGTCATGCTTTGGAACCGCTGCGTGGTACAAAGCTTGAGCGCATGCTGAGCGAAAGCTTTAGCAAGATCGCTGAGGCATGCCCTGGTGAGATTTCTATCGAATGGCATGATCTTGATGAGGCTTTCTCCGTGAAGGCTTCGGGTGTACTACCGGCAGATGTGACGCTGTTTGGCGATCTACTTGATGCGGTGCGTGCCCGTAGGGAGGTAACTTTTGATTATCACAAGCTGACTGGCAGCAAACCGGAGCAGCGCACAGTGCATCCTTATCACGTTGGACAGATCGAGCACGGCTGGTATTTGCTGGCCTATGATCCAGCACGGAAAGCAGTGCGCACCTTTGCCCTGCAACGCATCACCAAACTGAGCATGCTCAAAACGAAATTCGCGCGTGATCCGCGCTTCAATGCACGAGAACATCTGGGCGGAGGGTTTGGCGTCTGGAGCTACGCCGGGGAAGAAAGGCGCACGCATGAAGTGCATATTCGTTTTGAAGGTTACGCCGCGCGCGTGGTCGGGGAACGCCAATGGCATTCGACCCAAGTCATACGCAAGCTTAAGTCCGACGGCAGTGTCGTCGAGTTTCAGGCGGACTTATCAGGCCTAGAGGAAATCACTCGCTGGGTGCTTAGCTGGGGCAGCAAGGCCAAGGTACTCGGACCGCCTGAACTGAAGAAGCGTGTACAGGAAGAGTTGAAGAAGGCCATAAAGCTAAACTCATGAAATTAGGATTCCACAACCTCAACCACAGCATCCATCCGTTTCTCGATCTCACCTGCTAGTGTATCGAGCAGGTCATGCTGTTCTTCCTGCGTGAGCGTGGCAAGGATGTGATCAAGCAGGGTTGTGGTGGAGCGGATGAACTCGTGTGCGTTTTGTTTCATGGGCAGATTATAACCATATTGCCACAAGCTGGGACATTTATGGGGTAGGGGGAAAAATCGCAGTGGAGACGATTCTCTAAATCAAGGCTTCCAGCTCGTCATTCCTCTCTCTCTCGGATGCTGGTTCAGGAAACCATAATTATTTCCTAAGACAATTTCAGCATTTGTTAAATTTGCTCATCATTTAAAATGCAATGCTACCTTCAAAATTGATATCCTGAAATGACTCATCATCTTTGGCTACTCAGGTTTGCGTGAAGCTAATTGAATTAAGCTAAAGCATTGAAAGTAAACGGTTTTTTCTGAAATTGAGGATTAAAATCACGGGCTGAACTGAGAGCCAAGCAGGCTTTGCTTTTGGCTAATTCGAGGGCCTAAGGTGAACTTGTTATCTCATCAATGTTATGGCGAATTAGCACTGGCTTCTTTAAATCTACAAAGAACCCTTAATATTTATTAACGTCAGTTTAAAAATTTAGTAAAAAAATCGTAAGAAAAAAAGAAAAAACAATTGCTTTTTGTGATTAGCAAGTTATCGTTAATTGTTAAAGTTTTAAACTATTAACTTAATCTATCAAATTAACCTAAAGATAATAAATGACAAACCTAATGGATAACCAATGGATCGTTCCACCCGGACGATATAAAGCTACCTTGACGCAAGTGAAGAAACATGATGACGATTGCATTCGGCTCGTGTTCAAACTTGAGGATGGTAAAAAGGCGGGCAAGCACTACTATACCCAGAAATCTTATTGGCTTGAAAAAGATCTCTGTTCCTGGTTGGGTCTGGATCGCCTTCAAAAATTGGCCGTAAATGGCACCTTGAGCCCCGAAGAACTCAAGAAACTGATTGGGAAGGAGGCCGTTCTCGTCATTACCAACGAAAACCTCGGTAAAGAGGTTCCTCTCGTTGTGATTCGTGAGATTCTTCCTCATACATCGCAGAACCTCAGATGGGTCAATGCTAATGAACCCAAATTTCGCATGTCCTTTGCACCCAATGCAGAAGACATCGCAATAGCGGCCTAAACTGCGTTATATGAAATTGCTGAACTGAAGATTCGCTGTTCAAAAAACTTCTGAGTTTTCAGCCCAACGCAATTCCAAATACCCACCCATCCGGCCCGGTCTGACTTATTCAGGCCGGGCCGATTTGTTTGGTGAACTCATCCAACCTCAATCCATGTCACGAGCCAAACATTACTCACCTACGATCTCTAGGTTTGTTGTTTCCATCCTTTACCATGAAGCCAAGCACCGCAGGATTCCGATGACTAAACTCACGGATGATCTGCTGCTAAAAGCGCTTCGTGCCACACCGGGATGGCATACAGCCACCAGCCTACAGATTTCAGATCCATCTACTGCTAATCCTCAAGCTCCCAAAATCGCGCAAGCGGCCTAGGAGCATTTATTCCTTTCACCGAAAACCCATGAGCTCTCACCGGCCCATGGGTTTTTTGTGTTCACACACCCAAGACAAAACAAAACCACACCACATACACATCTGATTATGGCCATCAAACTCAGCGCCAATTACTCAAAGAAGCTCGGTCTGCCTCAATACAGCAGTCACAGCTTCTCCGCCTCCATCGAAACTGAACTCTCCGACATCACCCAAGCAGAGGCTGAAATCGCCAGGCTTTACAGTCTGCTCCAGCAGTCGGTTGATCAGGAGATCCAGCATCCCGGTTTTGTGCCGGAAAATGCTGGAGCCAATGGCAGCCACGGCAGTCATGGTCTCCATGTTGTGCCAAACGGACGCACCTATCCAGTGAACGGCAACGGTAACAGTAACGGTCACCGGGCTCCGCTCAAACCTGCTGGTGATCGCTGGAACTGCACGGAGGGACAGCGCGGGTTCATCCTACGCATCGTCAACGAGAATCAGCTCTCTAAGCCAGAGGCGGAAGACCTGTCGCAGCAGCTCTTCGGCATTGGCGTCAAGGAGTTGAACAAAATGCAGGCCAGCCAACTCATCGAGGAACTCCTCGCGAAGGTTGGTAAGCCTGCTCCACGCCAGGTGCGCTGGCAGCAACAACGTCCTACTGCCCAAGCCGCATGAACACCGAAGCCTGCTCCATCCCCAAGGGGCCAGGCGAGAAGGACATCCTCAGCGATCTGCAACGAACCGTCTCGGCCTCACGGCTGGGTCTGTTCTTGCAGTGTCGTCTGAAGTTCTACTTCCGCTATGTGCTTCGTCTCAACAAGCCTAAGACTCCTTCACTCCATGTCGGTAGCTCGGTTCACACCTTGCTCAAGGCATGGAACAAGGCGCGATGGCTACAAAAGCCGCTCACGCTTAAGCAAGCACACGATGCCTACATCACTGCTTGGGAGGATACCTCCGAAGGTTCCGTCACCTGGGAACCGGGTGAGGAAGATCACGAAAAAACCACCGGCTGGCGTCTGATCGATACCTACCTGCGGGAATCCCACGTTCCAGCTGAGTTGAAACCCGATGCCGTCGAGGTGCCTATCGAAGCGGATTTGCACCAGCGCGGCCTGCCGAAACTCATTGGCGTGCTCGACCTGGTTCAGCAAAAACAAATCATCGACTACAAGACAAGCGCCACGACTCCAAACGCGGAGAAAGTCGTTCACACCACGGAAATCCAGACCAGTGCTTATGCCATCCTCTACCGTCACAACACCGGTCAGCAGGAAAACGGCCTACAGCTTCACCACCTGGTCAAGCTCA
>CANHTV010000345.1 GCA_947463285.1 Verrucomicrobiaceae bacterium
CCAGGATGTGGAAAACTCTCCGCTAACTTTTGCCTTGGTGACTCAGGGCGCTCACGGTGTGGTCACGGTGCAAAGCAACGGCAACTTTAGCTACGTGCCTGAAGCGAATTATCACGGTCCTGACAGCTTCACCTACAAGGCCAATGATGGTCAACTGGACTCGTTGCCGGGCACGGTGGAGGTGTTTGTATTTGCAGAAAACGACGCGCCTGTGGCATTGGCTCAGTCGCGCGCCACCTCAGACAGTGTGCCTCTTGCCATCACGCTTGCGGGCATGGATGTGGAGGATGATCCGCTTTCTTTTGTCATCGTCACGGAGCCGCTTCATGGCACTCTCACCGGCACTGCGCCAGGGGTGAGCTACGTTTCCGAGGCTGGCTATGCCGGTGCCGATAGCTTGATGTTCAAGGTTAATGACGGAGCTCTGGATTCCGAGGTCGTCACCGTCTCTCTGATGGTGAATCCCGTGGCTCCCGTCATCACTGTGCCACCTGTGGCGCACACGAAAAATCCGGGTGAGCGTGTCGTGCTCAGCGTCACCAATACAGGCTCTAGGCCGTTGCAATACCTGTGGATGAAGGATGGCGAGATCATCGAAGGCGCTGAGTCAGCCACCTTGGTCCTGGACTCTCTGGCCGAGTCGCACGAAGGAGACTATCAGGTTCGCATCACCAACGCCGTGGACACGGTCGTCAGTGAACCCGTGCAGGTGCAGGTCAATAATCCTATCGTTTTCAAAGCGCACCCGCTGAGCCGGGAGATCAGTGAGACGGATGAAGTCATCTTCTCCGTCACGGCCACAGGCACGGGGCCGATTTCCTATCAATGGCAGAAAAACGGCGTGGATATCACGGATGAAACATCAAGCACCTTCCGCATTGCATCGGCCGTGAAGGCTGATGAGGGTGACTACTCCGTCATCGTCAGCAACATTGTCGGAGACTACCCCAGTGAGGAAGCCGCGCTGTCTGTCGTGGAGGGCAAGCCGAAGATCATCCAACTCACCGAGCATCAACTCAAGTACCCTGGCGATCATCTGCATCTGGAGGTCAGCGCTCTCGGTCGTCCGCCGCTGAAGTATCAGTGGAAATTCAATGGCAAAAATATTGCCGGAGCCACGCAGCGCAAGCTCTCGCTCTACAGCACCTCACTTAAGAGTGCTGGCCACTACAGCGTCACCGTCACCTCGGCGGAGGCGACGCCTAGCACAGACATCCAAGTGGGCATGGTGGAAAACAAACCCATGCCGCTCGTGCTCCCCCCGAAAGCAACAGCGACTCTGAAAGCTGTCGCTGCGGGTAATCTCCTCACCTTCACTTGGAGACGGGTCGAGGGCGACATGCCTGCTGCACCGCGCATGACGCTCTCCACGGATCGTCGCACGATGTCGTTGAAAACTCTGACTACCGATGATTCTGGGCGTTATTTCTGCGAGGTCAGCGGTCCCGGCGGCACGCTAGCGGCGGCCACCACGGACCTCAGCATCTTTGATGCTGCGCCCGATCTCCTGGCTCAGGATTTACCAGACGGCATCGTTGGTGACCTTTATACCCATAGCGTCAAACTGGGCGGCACCTCACGTCATGCCGTGACGAAATTCTCAGCTTCGGGGCTTCCCAAAGGCGTCACCATCAACTCCAAGACCGGCCTCATCAGTGGTCGTCCTTCCGTGGCAAAAAAATACAGCGTCACCATCACGGCCAGCAATGACAAAGGCAGCTCGAAGGTCACGGAGGAGATCGAAATCAAAGTCTTTCCTGAGCGGCTTGCCGGTAGCTACACTGGCATCATTCCTCGACATGCAGGTTTGAATGGTGATCTCGGTGGTCGTCTGGATTTTACCCTCAGCAGCCTCGGCAGTCTGAGTGGCAAAATGATCCTCGGCGCGCACGCGCTCACAATCAATGGAAGTGTCGATCTTGATCCTGCGGGTGTCGTTTTGCCAAAAGTCACGCTCACTCTGGCGCGTCCGGTCACTGGGGCTCCTGCTCTGCATCCTGTGACGCTGGAGGCCAGCATCGACACGGCGGCGAATAAGCTCCGCTTCACGGAAGACAGCCGACTCCATGCTGATACCGATGTCGTCAATGTCACGGGCTGGAGTCTGCCTTGGAAAAAAATCGGCAATCCTGCCAATGCCTTCACAGGCTTCTACACGCTGGCTTTGGAGATTCCTCAGGATCAGCAAAACACCGTCACCATCCCTCAGGGCAATGGTTTTGCGGCCTTCACGCTCAGCACGGATGGCAAAACCAAAATCACCGGTAGAACTGCTGATGGCACCGCATTCACCTGCTCGACACATCTCAGCCAGAATGCAGACCTCGGCCTGTTTGCCACGCTGTATGGTAACAGCCCCACCCCCGGTTCACTCCTCGGGCCCTTCAGGATCCTGTCTGGTGAGACGGCATCAGATGCTGATAACACACTTTCGGGCCAGTGGACTTGGTCGCGTCCAGATCGCCGTCCTAAGGCTGGCAGCACGTATCCCGAAGGCTTTGCGCCCGTCACCCTGGACCTTCTCGGTGGCAGCTACAGCAAGCCTGCGTTCCACCTGGATGTCGTTCCGGGAGTCGATGCTCCGCAGCTTTATTTTGCCGCAGCGGACATTGAGTCCTCAGAGACCCGTCCGGATGCTAGCATGATCATCGACAACCAAAACGCCATCAAGATCGCGGCTGGCAAGACCGCTATCGTCTCGCTGAAGTCAGACTCTGCCAAAGCCACCTTCAATGGCACGTTTAAGCTCAGTGATCCGCATTGGAGCAAGCCTGCCCCGGCTCGCTGGCTGCGTGAGGTGGACTACCAGGGCATCATCGTCCTTCTGCCGCAGGGCTATCGTGGCTACGGTTACTTCCTGCTGCCAGCCATTCCCATCGTTGATCCCAAAATCACCCCCCCGCAGAATCGATCTGGGCAGGTGTTGTGGGTGCCGAATCCGCTTGCGGATGATTAAACCAAATCATTTTATGTGCAGTTGGCTGCAAAGAGCGCTTTCTCATAGCGTTTTTTTCCGCCCTTCATCATGCGTCCGCTATTCCTGACTCTTCTCCTCGCCACCACTCTTCACGCAGCCCCTCAGTGGCTCTGGCTTTCTAAAGACGCTAACAAGAATAAAGCGGTCACTTTCCGCCACATCTTCGAGATCCCGGCGAATGCCCACTTCGCCACCTTGGAAGTGACCTGCGACAACGGCGCGGATGCCCTGATCAATGGCAAGAAGGTCCTGACTAATCCAGACTGGATGGAGCCGACGAAGGCGGACATCAGTAAGGAGATCAAACGCGGCGAGAAGAACGAGATCCTCATCAACGCTCGCAACAAAGGCGGCTCTGCGGCCATGATCGCGAGACTGAAGGTCAAGCTGGCGAACGGTACGGAGAAGGTGCTCGTGGAGACCAGCGGCAAATGGGAAGCCACCGCGACTGGCAAAGAGGAATGGAAACCCGCTGCCGTGATCAGCGAATACGGCAAAGGCATGGGGCCCTGGGGGCTAGCGCTGGACGGTAAGGCCGGCGGCGGACGCAATAGTGGCCCTGCGGAAACCATCCCTGCGAACGAAGTCGGCGTCGCCAAAGGCTTCAAGGTGGAGAAGCTCTACAACGTGCCTAAGGACCAGGAAGGCTCCTGGGTGGCCCTCACGGTCGATCAAAAAGGCCGCCTGATCGCCTGTGACCAGTACGGCAGCATCTATCGCATGGCCGTCCCCGCTTTGGGCAAGACGGAGCAGCTCAAGCCCGAGAAGCTCGCCATCGAGATGGGCAAGGCCCACGGCTTGCTCTATGCCTTCGACAGCCTTTACGTCATGGTGAACGAGAACGGCAAAGACAACGGCCTCTACCGTCTTCAGGACACGAATGGCGACGACCAATACGACAAGACCTCGAAGCTCCACACCATGGCCGGCGGCGGCGAGCACGGCCTGCACAGCATGATCGTCAGCCCGAATGGTAAGCGCATCTATTTCAACTGCGGCAACCACACCAAGCTGCCCGAAGGCCTGGAAAAAAGCCGTGCTGCCAAGATCTGGAATGAAGACCACGTCGTCCCACGTCTCTGGGATGCGAACGGCCACGCACGCGGCCTGCTCGCTCCCGGCGGTTACATTTGCAGCATGAACCCGGACGGCAGCGACGTGGAGCTCTTCTGCTACGGCTTTCGCAATGAGTTCGATATCTGCTTCGACCTCGGCGGCGAGCTCTTCACCTATGACGCCGACATGGAATGGGACATCGGTAGCCCCTGGTATCGCCCCACACGCGTGAATCATTGCGTCAGCGGTGCCGACTACGGCTGGCGCAGCGGCAGTGGCAAGTGGCCCAACTACTACCCCGACAGCCTGCCCACCACCCTCGACATCGGCCCCGGCAGCCCCACGGGCGTCGTCAGTGGCAAAGGAGCCAAATTCCCCGCCAAGTATCAGCGCGCTATCTTCATCAACGATTGGACCTACGGCACCATGTGGGCCATCCACCTCCAGCCCAAAGGCGCGAGCTACATCGCCGAAAAGGAAGAGTTCGTCTTTGGCAAACCCCTGCCGCTGACCGATGTCGTGATCCATCCGCAGGACGGGGCGATGTACTTCGCCGTCGG
>CANHTV010000346.1 GCA_947463285.1 Verrucomicrobiaceae bacterium
GCCCCTCAACGAAGTTTCTTGGATCGCCGCGTTATCTGACTTTCTCGCCAGCCAAAGTGGGGTGGAAGCGATTCGCTTAAATGCTGAGGATCGCAGCGTGCAGGTAGCCACACTTGGTCAGGTGGACGTGGAAGTGCTGCAATCTCGGCTGAATGCACTGCTTGGCGCTCTCGATGCCAAAATGCTGTCCAATCTACCGGCCAAGGCTGGTGAAGGCCTGCAACTCATTCAGAGGGAAGGTGAGCTGCTGCTGCAAAAGCCATCCTGTGTGACGGCGCCTCGATTCTGGAAGTGGCGTGATTTCGAATGGCCTGAGGCTGAAGCCATGGAGCAGCAGAGTGACGAGGAGTGGAAGGCCATGGCCTGGCAGGCTGCGATTTGTGGCGTCGCTCAGTTTGTGGCCTGGATCGCCGGATCATCTTTCCAGGCTTCAGAAACGGTGACGCATGGTTTGTTAGGTGTAGCTCTGGTGAGTGGTGGCTGGGATGCGGCCAAGGATGCCTGGGAAAACCTGCGGGAAAAACGTCTCGATGTTCACTTTCTCATGCTGGCGGTGGCTGCGGGTGCCGTGGCGGTTGGTGCTTGGGAGGAAGGCGCGCTCTTGCTCTTTCTTTTCTCCACCTCCGGTGCCTTGGAGCATTACGTGCTGCATCGAACGCATCGGGAGATTAATGCCCTGACGAAAGCCGCTCCCAAACAGGCACGCGTGGTTTTACCCTCAGGCGAAACGGAAGAACGCCTCGTCTCGATGCTGAAAGTCGGAGATGTCATTCAGGTACGGCCTGCGGAGCTTTTCGCCGTTGATGGTACAGTGATTCAGGGAGAGTCCGCAGCGGATGAATCGACCCTCACAGGCGAGGCGGTGCCGATTGATAAGGTACTCCAGTCGGCCGTCTATGGTGGCACTTTGAATCTTTGGGGCCTGGTACAGGTGCGGGTGGACCGTCCAGCGACGCAAAGCGCCCTGGCCAAAATCATTTCGCTGATCCAGAATGCCCAGCATCTGCGCGCGCCGAGTCAGCGCTTCACGGATCGATTCGGCACCAACTACACGCTGCTGACGCTCGGCACGGTGCTGCTGATGTTTTTGATCTGGTGGCTGGTCTTCGGCATCGCCCCCTTTACTGCGGCTGAGGGTGAAAAATCGGCCTTCTATCGTGCCATGACCCTGCTCGTGGTCATGAGCCCCTGTGCTTTGGTGCTTTCCATCCCCTCGGCCATTTTGGCAGCTATTGCCTGGGGCGCACGCCGTGGCATTCTTTTCCGTGGCGGTGCAGCCATCGAAAAACTCGCTGAGGTGGACACGGTGGCCATGGATAAAACGGGCACGCTGACGGAGGGAAATCTGCGCGTCACTCTCGTGGAAAGTTTCCCGCCGGGCTTGGAGACCGAGGTGCTGCGTCTGGCCGTCACCCTAGATGCCAATTCGAATCACCCCATCGCCAGAGCTATCACTCAGTATGCCAAAGGGCAGGGGATCGAGCCTGGAAAGCTGCTGGAATTCCAGTCCATCCCAGGAGTCGGTCTCCGTGGCCGCACTGTTGAAGGCGTGACGTACGTGGGCCGGCGGGAGATCATGGATCAGGGCGACTTTGCCACCTGGCTGAAGGACGTGCCTGATGCACCGCCGGGCTTTTCGGAAGTCTGGGTTTTGCATCCCGGCACCATGGGCCGTGTGCTGCTGAAGGATGAGATCCGCGAGGGCAGCCGCGCTGTACTGGCGCAGCTTGCGGCGGAAAATGTCATGACCGTCATGCTCACCGGAGATCGCCGGGCCGCAGCGATTCAGGTTGCTCAAGAGCTGGGCGTCACGGACGTCCGCCCTGGCCTGCATCCAGAGGGTAAGGTGGCAGCCATCCAAGAATTCACCAAACAAGGACGAAAAGTGGCCATGATCGGAGATGGCGTCAATGATGCCCCGAGTTTGGCCGCTGCCTATGTCAGCATCGCCATGGGCGCCAGGGGCAGTGACGCCGCACTGGAGCAGGCCGATGTGGTCCTGATGCAGGACAAGATTGAGAAACTACTCTCAGCCCGGCACATCAGTCAAAGCGCCCGGCGCATTATTCGCCAAAATTTGGCGATCTCCTTGGGCTCTGTAGTTATCATGGCCGTTGCTTCCTTGTTTGGCATCGTGCCGCTTACCGTCGGTGTTCTCACACATGAGGGAAGTACCGTGCTGGTTTGCCTCAACAGTCTCCGACTGCTTTTTGTGAAGGAAAAATCTCACTGAGGCCAGCCAATCCGCCAGAGTTGAGTCTCCTGCATAGGCGACCAGCTGTCCTTGTTGCTGTGAAACTGTTTTTGCGCCTCCGCCTGGATGGACTCTCTCATCGGCGAGCCCTCATAGTTAAGTTTTTGCCAGAGATCCAGCGTATCGCTATTCGCCTGAATATTAGCGAGAAAACCTGGTATTCGTGCGCGGATTTCTTCATCCTTGGGTGGGTCCACATGCAGCCAGATGATGAGTTTCAGGTAACGCGGGTCATTTTTGGGTAGCTCCGGTGTTTCACCGCTCAGCAGATTTTCGCTTTGAGTCCATGTGTCCCGATGAATCTGGTCAAACAGGGGTTTGAGATCGGTAAATTCAGTGGCTGACTTCGCCGCCATCTCTTGACGCCAGATTTCTCCAAGCGAATCCGCTTCGGCTTCGATCTTCGGTATCGTCGTTGTTGCTGCTGTTGTTGTCTTTGGTGAGGTTTCTACCTCGGATGCTCTTTTGATCGTTCTTTCATCTACCAAATTGTAAGGGCTCAGCCAAATCATCAGTGCCAAGACGATGATGCCAATGAGCCATCCCCAGACAAATGGCCAGCCGTTCCAAATAATGATGTTCGGCTCTAGATCCTCGGTTTTGCTCTGAGCTGTAATTTCTGCCCACGCTGGAGGCTCTGTCAGATCAGCGATTGGCTCCGGCTTTTCAGATTCCTGCACTTTCAGCACGGGTTTCGCCAAGTTCTCTGTGACTCTTTTGATCGCAAGATCCCACCAAGCTGGCGGAGTGATGGCTCGAAAGAGTTCGGCTCCTTCTTGCTCGGGTGAGAGATGATCTGCTAGCTCTGCCAGCGCGGCACATTCATTCGGCTCATCCCATGTCCAGCTTGTGCGTTTTCTCCGCAGGCGATGATCCCAAAGCTCGCGAGACTCAAGACTGCATCCACGGATGATGCGCCCGGCGGCCAGCCATTGTCTGGCTTCAGCCATGCCTTCGGAATGTTCTTCTGTTGTGTGGGGCTCGGCTACCGCATACATGTTCTCGGCTCGTGGATAACGCGTGATCGCCAAAGATGTCACTAGGGCAAGCATGATGTGAGTGACTTCTGGGGCACTGACTTTGGATTGAGTCGCCGCCAGCGCATCCGCCAGCTTAGCCAAACGGGCCGTATCTGAGTGAGCAGCCCAGCGATATGCCACCATGCAGGTAAGCGTCAGATGACCGCTTGCCAGTTCGATGATCAAATCTGGAATACGGGTCATATCCGCCAGCTTATCTTCGTGATCTTCAAATAACTTGACGAGAAATTCACTCGCGGAGCCAGCCCAATCTGGTTTCACATAGGCACGAGCACAAAAATCAGAAAATGCCTGATTCAGTCCCGATTCAGTCCTAAGTGCCTTGATGAGATTCTCGGCAGCAGAACGCAGCTCAGCAGGCAGCTCTGTGAGCAGATCGGAGGTTTCAGGAGAAGCGCTTACCATATTTAATATTAACTATTAGCAGGCCTGAATAATATATGCAATGCAGCACTTTAAGCACTGATTCACACTTTCTTTCCAATTTGACTCCGCCTTTTGTTTTTCAGGCCAGTCCCCGCGAGCTGTTGGTTATAACCTGAGAATAGAGTGCCGTGCATCCTTTGAACTCTGCTATTGACCCGCTTCACCCTGCCGCTTAGTCTCGCCCCGTTATTTCCAGAGCACTGTGCTCTGAGGCAAATGCCCACACAACCTATTCGCGGAATGCGCCAAGCCAGATCTCTGACTGAGCCAAATGCTTTGAATGGACCAGCGATTTTTTCGCAGGGGCACCTCACCGTGATCACTTTGGATCATCTGCACAGCGGACCCCGTGGGTCCTTCTCTGAAAATAGCAGCACCCGCTGGGGCTGCGAGGGACCGCAAGGGCGGTCCACAACACAGACCTTTTTTTCGAACGTGACCGAGTGTCCGCTTCAATTACCGGTCTTAAGCTCGTCTCCAGGCGTGGTGCCATTAACCACACAGCACCCAAGAACGAAACCCCCATGTCAGATAACTCGACCCAACAAGGTAATCGCCGCCGCCGTCCCCGCCGCCCCCGTACCGGCCAAAGCTCAGGCTTCTCCAGCAGCCGTAGTTCCACTCCAAGAGCCGGAGGAGTCCCTCAGCAAACCGGTTTTCAGAAATTTCTGAGTATCATCACTTTTGGCATTCTCGGTAAGCCAGACACACTGCCCAAAGCTCAGCGTTCTGCACCGCCTGCTCAGACCGACCGCAGTGCGCGGCCGCCACGTGATGCCTCGCGCCCGCCCCGTGAGCCACGTCCTCGTCGTGAAAATGCACCTGTAGATCCATCTTCTATCACTACGGACC
>CANHTV010000347.1 GCA_947463285.1 Verrucomicrobiaceae bacterium
GGGAAGATGATCAGCTTCTTTAAAAAGCAGGACATCAAACAGGTGGTCATGGTGGGGCAGATCGCGCCGAAAAATCTTTTTGATCTGCGGCCTGATCTCCGCCTGCTGCTCATGCTCGCCCGCATCAAGCAGCGCAATGCTGAAACCTTGTTCGGCGGCATCGCTGACGAACTCGCCAAAGACGGCATCACACTGCTGCCTGCGACGACCTTTTTAGAAAACCTTATGCCGATGGCGGGTCACGTCGCCGGTCCACAAATCAAGAAGCGCCGCTGGGAAGATGCGCAGTATGGCTTCACCATCGCCAAGGAAAGCAGCCGCCTTGATATTGGGCAGACGGTCATTGTGAAAAACGGCACCGTACTGGCCGTGGAAGCTTTTGAAGGCACGAATGAAGCCGTGAAGCGTGGTGGCGCGTTAGGTCGAGGTGGTGCCACGATGGTGAAGGTCTCCAAGCCTAACCAAGACATGCGTTTTGACGTGCCCGTGATCGGTCCTGATACCGTCCGCAATGCTGCGGCTTCGGGCGTTGATTTAATTGCCATCGAAGCCGGTAAAACATTGATCTTGGGCATGGATGAACTCCAGCAAGAATGTCTCAGAAGCAGGGTCAGCATTATTTCAATCGCCTGAATTTCAGGAGTTCCGGCTAACTCATTTTTCAAAAAGTGAGGTTAAGTCTTGATTTATTTGGCTAAAACCGGAAAAAATGAGCGCTTCCCGCCGTGGCGGGTCAAACCGAGTCCTACTCATCCAACCCCATATGTTATTATCCGCCCTTAAAGTAAAACTCGCTGCCATGGTCGCTGTTGCCGGTATTGATACCGCTGAGATGCCAGGAACCAGCTCTGAGCTCACCAAGATCCTCGAATCTCTCGCCGCCGATCAGGCAGCCGCTCAAAAGGCGGTGCAAGACAAAACCACGGGTCCAGACGTCAACAAATCCTTCAACGACGCCCTCGCCAAAGTGAACGAACTCGCCGCCAAAGGCGACAAGGACGCTCAATACGCACTGGCTCACTGGGGTGTGCTGAGCAACAGCAACGTCAACGACGTCATCGCGCTCTACCGCAAAGCTGCTGACCAAGGTCAGGTGCTCGCCAAGGTCGAGCTCGCCCAGGTCCTTCTCCAAGCCGCTCCACAGGACGCTGAGCGTGCCAAGGAGGCCGTCAAACTCATCCAAGACGCTGAAGCAGCCGACAACAAAGTTGCCCGCCGCCTCCTTGCTAATCTGCACATCTCCGGCGCTCCGAATGTGGGCATTGAACAGAGCGTGGAAAAAGCTCGCGCCTTGCTTGAAAAAGGCAGCGCCGCTGGTGACGGTGAAGCCACACTGGGTCTTAGCCAGCTCTATGCCGCAGGCGTGACTGGTCTGCCTAAAGATGAGCAGAAGTCCCTCGACTATCTCATCAAAGCGACTGAGCAGAAAAACGCTGTCGCCATGAGCACCTATGCAGCTCGTTTGTTTGATGGCGATCCAACCACAGGCGACAGCAAAGCGCTCGTGAAGAAAGATCCTCAAAAGGCCATGGCCATGTTTGAAGATGCTTCCAAGACAGGCTTCGCCGCTGCCAGCCGTCTCCTGGGTGCCATCTACGAAAACGGTCTTGGTGGCAATGCCAAGAGTGCAGAGAAAGCTGTCGAGTACTACACCAAAGCCGCCAACGGCAATGACGCCCAGGCCCTCTTCCGTCTCGGTAACTACTTCGAAAGCGGTCTGACCGAAGGTGAAGGCGACAAAGCCAAATCCATCGTTCAGCCAAACGCCAAGAGCGCTTTGGACCTCTATCGCATGGCCGCTCAAAACGGTTCTGCTGAAGCCTTCTACAATGTCGGAGTCTATTATGAAACCGGCACTGTGGTCGACAAAGACCCCATCAAAGCTTTCTCCTTCCTGCTGAAAGCCGCTACCTCTGGTATCGCTCAGGCTCAGTTCCGCCTCGCCAACCTTTATCAACAAGGCACCGGCACCACACAGGACGTCATCGCTGCCATGGCTTGGTTCGACCGCGCTGCCGCTTCTGGTTTCGCTCCTGCCATGATCGCTCTTGGCCAGATGTTTGAAACCGGCGCTGGTCTGGGCAATCCAAACCCAACCGCTGCTGCCACCCAGTATGAAGCCGCCGCTGAACTTGGCATCCCTCTCGCCATGCTTCGCCTCGCCAGCCTGAATGAGCGTGGTCTGGCTAACATCAAGGATAACAAAGCCGTGCCAAACCTGCCTCGCGCTCTGGCCTATGCGGACCTTGCGGTCGATGCCTCCCAGAATGCCGAGATCGCCGTGAAATATCGCGACGAACTCAAGGCCAAGATGAAGGCTGACGAAGTCGCTGAAGCCAAGAAAATCTACGACTCCAAGAAGAAGTCTGACAAAGCTGCTCCAGCCGCTGACGCCCCTAAAGGCAAAGGCTCTGCGAAGTAATTAAAAATTGATTCAAAATCGACTTGTCAAAAGAGCACAAGTCGCTAGCATCCGGCTCCCCTCACCAGGGGAGCCGGTTTTCTTTTCCGGGGCATTAGCTCAGTTGGTAGAGCGCCTGCATGGCATGCAGGAGGTCAGCGGTTCGAACCCGCTATGCTCCACCAAAGCGATAATCACCAAGTCGCTTCAACTGCCAAGGCAGCCGCCGCTCGATGCGTCTCATTTGCATTTCTTGGCATTATGACCGATAGGGCACGACCCCATCCGACCTTACCCTACCCCGCACGCCTGTGACTGCATCGAGATCCCCTGAGCCGAAGAAAAAACCCTCCCTGTTAGGCCGCCTCAAAGAAGGCATCAAAAAGGCCATCGGCCTGGGTGGTAAAAAGAAATCATCCAGCGCCACAGAGCCGCACGAGCATGCTGTCGCCAAGATGCATCCGCATCCACGCACCCCACAGGGTGAAAACCGTGGTGAACGTCCCGCCCGTGGCCCACGTCCTGATCGTCCAGAACGCACGGATCGCCCTCGTGGTGAAGGCCGCCCAGACCGCCCGCGCCGCGAAGGCCAGAATCAAGAAGAACGCCCACGCCGCAGTGGCGGTGAGAGAGGTGAGAGAGGTGGACGTGGAGATCGCCGTGAGCGTGGCCCAGGCCGTGATCGCAATGAAGACGCACCTGTTCGCGAAAATTACGCTCCAGAAGCACCGCCGCCAGCTCCTCCAGTCCCCGAAGGTCCATATCCTGAAGCCTTTCAGGTGCTAGGTTTGGTGGATTCCGTTTTGGCCGCTATCCGTGACAGCGGTTATGATAAGCCCACCACCATTCAGGAGCGCAGTATTCCAATCATCTTGGAGAGCCGAGATGTCATCGGTGCTTCACAGACTGGCACCGGCAAAACCGCCGCGTTTGCTCTGCCCACACTCAGCCGACTCGGGGCTCCCGGTAAATTCCGTTGCCTTGTCCTTGAACCAACGCGTGAGCTTGCAGCCCAGGTTGTCGAGCAGTTTGAAAAATACGGCAAAC
The DNA here is from genome assembly GCA_947463285.1 of Verrucomicrobiaceae bacterium. Taxonomy (GTDB): domain Bacteria; phylum Verrucomicrobiota; class Verrucomicrobiia; order Verrucomicrobiales; family Verrucomicrobiaceae; genus Prosthecobacter. Next base: position 3,449 of record CANHTV010000347.1, read on the forward strand.
ACACCGGCCTGCGCGTTTTGCTCGTCCATGGCGGCGTGGGTTATGACAAGCAACGCAAGGGTTTGCAAAAAGGTGTCGATATCGTCGTCGCCACACCAGGGCGTTTGCTTGATTTCATGGCGGACGGTACCGCCAATCTGAATGATGTCGAAGTGCTCATTCTTGATGAAGTGGATCGCATGTTGGACATGGGTTTCCTCCCGGATGTCCGTCGCATCGTCGAGCGCACACCGAAGAGTCGTCAGACGCTGTTTTTCTCAGCGACCATGCCGCCGCAGATCAAGAGCTTGGCCGAGTTTGCCCTCAAAGATCCTGCCACTGTTGAGGTCGGCATCCGCTTTTCACCAGCGGAAACCGTCAGTCACTACATGTATCCGGTGGCCAGCGATCAGCGTGAAGAGCTGCTGCTCGCCATCTTGAATCAGACGCATTTTGAGAGTCTCATGATCTTCACCCGCACCAAAGCGCAGGCGGATCAGCTTTACTCAGCGCTTCAGCAGGAAGGCAAATACAAGGTGGCTGTCATGCATTCAGACATTCGTCAAACCGAGCGTGAAAAAGCTCTCAAAGGCTTCCGCAGTGGTGAGTTTGAAGTTATTGTGGCCACCGATCTGGCTGCTCGTGGTCTCGACATCAGCGGCGTCACGCACGTCATCAATTACATGGTGCCGGAGAACTCGGAAGATTACGTGCATCGCATCGGACGCACAGGCCGCGCACAGAAGGAAGGCGATGCGTACACCATGTTCTCCGCCGAAGAGCTGCCTTATGTGGCCAGCATCGAGCGTCTGATCAGTCAGAAGATCGAGCGTAAAAAGCTCGAAGGTTTCAGCTACAAATACACGACTGTGCTCGATGAAGAAGACAAGGCTCGTGCCATCCTTCACGGGCGGAAGAAAAAGCGTCGGTAATCGCGCTAAATCTCAAACGAGACCGTCTTGTTTTGCTCACGTTCCAGGACGTGGGCAAGCGTCGTTGAGTTAAGCCACACATTCACTTGCTCGCGCAGTTGGCTGAAGGTTTGGCCGAGCCCGCAGATGCCGGTCACACCGCAATCACAGCTGCCGCTGTCTGCGGCTGAGCAGGGCAGGGGAATGAAGGCACCATCGATCAAAGTAA
>CANHTV010000348.1 GCA_947463285.1 Verrucomicrobiaceae bacterium
GAAACTTTCTTGATGAGCAGAGCGAGTATCTTCGTTCCGACATTACGGGAGGCGCTAAAGAGCACTTCAAAATCACTGTGAAGACACCACCAGCGATTTCACCAGAGCCGAAAATGGTCGTGAAGGTCACTGGGGGACATTCGGTCCCCTTTTGATAAAATGCGCGGCTACATTCCGCGATAACGGGCGAGTATGAAAAGGTGCCTGGCTGCCTGGAAAGAGTCAGTCAATGCCTCGCTACAAAGTAATCTGGTTGCTTGAATTTTCGCCCATGAAAAGAGTCCTCTTCTGGACTCAACGCGTGCTCCAAGATGATCAACAATCAATCTTACGACAATGAGGGCACTTAGATCCTGCCTCGTTGATCTCCCGGACCAAAAAGCGTATTCCGCAGTTGAAGGTTTCTGGGCCAGTCTCTCTGAAGGCGACAACAAGAACCTCAAGATCGACGTCGAAGCGGCGCTGACATTTGTTTCCGTGATTGCCAGCGTGGTGGCTTTCCGATAAACCAGCGCGTCATGTTTTCCCGATTCCTCGCTTTTTTCCTGCTGGCGGCTGCCTCGGCGGATGCTCGTGTGCCTTGGACGACCTCGCGCATCCAAGGCTCACCTGAGCCTGCGAAGCCTTTCATCGCAGAGGAGATTTGGCGGCAGCACAGCTTCACCGATGCTCTGGAGATCGTCGGCCTGCCAGGGCAGGTACTGGTGGTGGAAAACACGGGCAAAGTGTGGTCCATCGGCCGCAGTTTGGACTCCGCAGCGGAAAAGCATCTGCTCATTGACCTGAAGACTAGGTATCCGAAGCTCGACCACGCCTACGGACTGGCGCTGCATCCGAAGTGGCGGGAGACGAGGGAGATCTTCCTCACCTACACCCTCGGCGCGGGGATTGAGGACGGCACGAAGCTCTCGCGTTTCAAGCTCAGCTCCATCGACCCGCTGGTGATCTATCCCGCCAGCGAGCAGCCTTTGCTCTCCTGGCTTAGCGGTGGTCACAATGGAGCCCACCTCCAGTTCGGGCCGGACGGCATGCTCTACATCACCACAGGCGATGCCGAGGTGCCTGCTCCGCCCGACCCACGCAATACGGGCCAGGACAACTCCGACCTGCTCAGCAATGTACTTCGCATCGACGTGGACAAGCGGGACGTCGGCCTGAACTACGCCGTGCCTGCCGGCAATCCCTTCGTCGGCAAAGCTGGCGTGCGCCCAGAGATCTGGGCCTTCGGCTTCCGCAATCCGTGGAAGATCAGTTTTGACCAACAAGGTCGTCTCTGGTGCGGCGATGTCGGCTGGGAACTCTGGGAAATGATCCACCTCGTCGGTCGCGGCACGAATCATGGCTGGAGTGCCATGGAGGCCACGCAAACCGTGAAGCCTGAACTGCTCAGCTCACTGGCACCCATCACACCGCCAGTGATTTCTCACTCCCACACCGAGGCCGCGAGCATCACTGGCGGCTATGTTTACCATGGCAAAGCCCTGCCCGAGCTGGATGGAGCCTATCTTTATGGCGACTATGAGACGGGCAAAATCTGGGCGCTGTGGCATGACGGAGCCAAAATCACCCGCCACGAAGAGATCGCCGACACGCCGCACAAGATCGTCAGCTTCGGCCTGATGGCTGATGGCGAGGTCGTCTATGCCCACTGGGGCAAGCCGAGCACTTTTCATCGGCTCGTGCCGAACCCTGCGGCAGGCAAACCCGTGAAATTCCCCCGCAAACTGAGCGAAACCGGCCTCTTCGCCGATGTGAAGCTGCAAACACCTGCCGCAGGCGTGCACGAGTTCAGCGTCACAGAGCCGATGTGGCAGGATCGACTCGTCGGGCGGCGGTTCATCGCTCTCCCTGAGGAGACGAAAGTGGAAACCAGCATCGCCAGGAAGCCCGATGGCAGTGTGAAGAGCAGCAAAGTCGTCTGGCCCAAGGACGCCGTGCTGGCGAAGACGCTTAGCACACCCGATGCCCGCAGCCGCCGAGTCGAAACCCAGATCCTGCACTTCGATGGCGAGACCTGGAACGGCTACAGCTACCGCTGGAACGACGACCAGACGGATGCCGAGCTGGTCGGGGTGAATGGAGCAGAGAACGAAGTCTCGATCCCCGGTGCTACCCCGATCCAGCATCGCTTCCACGCCCGGGCAGAGTGTGCACGCTGCCACACGCCGTGGACGGGTTTTGCCCTCGGTTTTCAGCCGCAACAGCTCTCTCAGATCAGCAGCCAGCCTGCTCGTGAATCGGCTTTGGGCTTGGAATTGGTGAATGAAGCCTTCTTCGAGTCGAGCGACTCCCGCACGGTCTCCAGTCATGATTCGAAAGCCGATCTCGAACTCCGAGCTCGCTCCTGGTTGCACGCCAACTGCGCTCACTGCCATCGCCAAAACGGGGGTGGCTCGGTGGCGATTAAAGTGAACCTCGAACTGCCGCTCGCGGAGACCGAACTCATCGGCGAAAAGCCGCTGCGTGGAGACATGGGCATCGGCGAGGCACGGCTCATCGCGCCCGGTGCGCCTTGGCGCAGTGCCCTGCTGGCTCGCATCGCCCGCAACGGAGCCGGACGGATGCCAATCATCGGCTCTCATGAGGTGGATGAACAGGGCTACGATCTGCTGTGGCAATGGATCACCGACCTCGGCAAGCGCACACCCCCCCTGGAGCAAAAGCATTCGCTTAGCGCGGCAGCGAAGAGGATCGACCAATCCTCGGCAAAACCTCAGAACGAAACCATCTCGACTGTTCCTGAGGCTTTGTGGACCCTCTACAACAGGCATCCCAATGGAGGACTGAGAGGACCGGATAAACTCAAAGAATCCGGCATGGCTTCCACCGACACCAACATCGCCCCGCTCTTCGAGCGATTCCTGCCGCCGGAGAAGCGGCGTAAGGTCATCGGGCTCACGCCTGATGTGCCTCAGCTCCTGAGTCTGGCGGGCGATGCCAAACGTGGTGCCGCCATGCTGACCCCGACAGGATCGCTCGCCACCTGCCTGGCCTGTCATTTCGTGAATGGCACGGGCAGAGATTTCGGGCCGGACCTTTCCAAAGTCGGCTCCCGACTGACGAAGGAGCAGCTGCTCGAAAGCCTGCTGCATCCCTCTAAACAGATTGCGCCGGGCTATGCCGCCTACACCGCTGAGATGACGGATGGCAGCGTGCAGATGGGTTTCGCCATGAAGCAGACAAAGGAAGAAACCGTGCTGAAACTCGCCACCGGGCAGTCCATCACCCTCCGCGCTGACGATCTAAAGTCCCTGAAGCCCCTGCCCACCTCGCTGATGCCGGAGGGGCTGCTTCAGAGCCTGACCGCAGCGGAGGTTGCAGACCTGCTGGCCTTTTTGAGATCGCTCCAGTAGCTGGGGATGATTTTCAGAAGATCAGACCTCGCTCCATAACCTGATTCGTGACTGAAAAACTTCGCTCTTCATATCTCTGATCTTGTGATGAAGATTCATGCTTGCGGAGTTTCGGCCCCCGGCCTATCGGAAACTTGTCAGGGGCCGCGGATGTTCAGCTTGTGAACCCCGCCAGGTCCTGACGGAAGCAACGGCAGCATGCCTGTCCATGTCGCGGTCCCCTGGCACTTGATCTGCACGATTCAGATCACTTTACCAAAAGCCTGACATGGCTTTCCTGCTCCGCTTTTGAGGTTTACACCCGGCCCATCAGCCGCCATTCATGACTTCACCTTATGAATCGCCAAGAAAACCTAGAAGCCTTTTTTCGGAACGGAAAGACTGTCATTCTCCCTCTCGATCACGCCGTCGCCATCCCCGTGCCTGGGCTGGAAAATCCTTTTGATATGATCGACCGCGTCAGTCCTTACGTGGATGGTTACGTGATGAATCTCGGCGTGGCCATGCGGGCAGCCGACTCCATGGCAGGGAAGGGGATCTGCCTCCGCACAGACGTTTACAACACCCGCATGACCGGTGAAGGCGCTGGCAGCATCAATGTCTATGGCGTCGAAGAAGCCGAGATGGTCGGTGCCAATGCGGTGATGAACATGCTATATCCCAATGGATTCAACGAGCGCGTGAACTTCCAGGAAGTGGCCGACCTCGTGCGCACTAGCTTGGATCTCGACATCCCGACCATCATTGAAGCCTTGCCTTATGGTCTTGGACAGTCTGACAAATACACTCTGGAAAATGTCCAATTCGCGGCACGTCTCGCGGCGGAACTCGGTGCGGATGTGGTGAAGGTGCCGTATCCCATTGATGCCAAGCCGGGCGATTTCCTGCGTGTCACGGAGTCTTGCTTTGTGCCAGTGGTCGTGTTGGGTGGAGCCAGCATGAATGATGACGCCAGCCTTCTGAAGATGGTCGAAGATGCGATGAGTGCTGGTGCAGCTGGCATCGCTATCGGTCGCAATGTCTGGCAACATAAGAACCCTGCGCTCATCGCCCGCAGTCTCGCCGCTGTGGTTCATGAAGAAGCCTCGGCTCTGGAGGCGCTGGCCTTGCTGAAAGAACCTCTTCGCTGATCCTGTTTCGCTCAATCTACCGACATGAAAGCCCCCGCTTTTTTCCCCCTCTTTGCAGCACTCGCTCTCACTGCGTCCGC
>CANHTV010000349.1 GCA_947463285.1 Verrucomicrobiaceae bacterium
CCAGCCATCGCCAGATGCGAGTGCCCGACCAGCGCCTGGGTGAATTTGATGCGATCCAAAACACCAGCCTGATACATGAACAAGGCGGTGACGACGAGCACGCCCCACCAAGCAAACATCGCCCCGCGCCAGATGCGTGAGCCTTCGGGCCAGATGAAGCCGGACCAGTCACGCGGCAGCCACCAGACCCAGGGCAGCAGCACGAGCATGGAACCGATCTGATGGGCGTCGTAATGCGTGCCGCCCATGGCCTCGGCGACGCCAAAGATGATCCATGAAATGAGGAAAAACACCCAGATGCCCCAGCTCTTGCGGGTATCGCGGGCCTTTGCCGCGACACGAGGCAGCAGCAGCATGAGGCCGATCACGACCAAGGCGGAGCCCTGCAAACTGGAGCCCGTGGGGCCGCCCGTGGTGCGGTCAATCGGCGGATAAAGAGCCGGTGACGAGGCCATGATCAGCACCAACGGCACGAGCGCCAGCACGATGAGGCCCGCGAGGGTGGAATACCGCCGCAGCTTCGTCCAGCCAGGAGCATTTTGCCGCCAGGCCACGGCCAGCACCGCCCAGAGGATGAGCTGAGAAGCGACCAGCGCCCACAAAGAACCGCCGCGCCAGTCGAGGAAGATTTTACCTGAAGAGATGCCGCCTAACCAATGAAGCGCACCCAGTCCCAGCGCCGCCGTCCACGCCCAGGTGGCCGCTTTAGCCCAGGATTGCAAGCGCCCGCGATCCACCTCAAAGAGTACAAACAACCAGGTGACCAGTGGCAGTGAGGTCCAGCCATAGAGCTGCACATTCAGATGCACGGGCACCCAGCGCCCATAGGTCCACTGCGCGAGCTGCAGCTCAGGAAACAGGATGAGCAGCGAGAGATAAAGGCCGACCAAATTTCCAAACAGCAGCCACCAGAGTGAATGGCGTGCCGCGCAGGAGGCGGCTGAGTCAGGCTTCGTGGGTGAACCGCGCGCCATGTTTCAGATCCCCTCTCCTTCCATCCTGCCATCACGCATACGGACGGTGCGGTCGCAGCGACGGGCCAGTTCAGGATCATGCGTGGCCAGCACCAGCGTGCGCCCGCGTGAGCGCACCAGCTCCAGGAGCAGTTCGAAGACCTTTTCACGATTGCTTTCATCCAGCGCGCCCGTGGGCTCATCACAGAGCAGCAGATCCGGGTCATTCATCAGCGCCCGCACCAGCGCCCCGCGCTGACGTTCACCGCCGGAGAGTTCACGGACGGGTTGCTTCAAGCGATGCGCCACACCGGTGGCCACAGCCAGCTCCTGCATCCGCGCGAGTCCTTCCGCCTTTCCGCCGCCTGCTGCGATGACCGGCACGAGGCAGTTTTCAGCCAGGGTGAGGTCAGGCATCAGGTGATGAAACTGAAACACATAACCAATGCGATGCCGAAGCAGCTCGATGCGTGTCTTTTCATCGACAACATCCTGACCTGCGACACGGATGAGACCGCGATCCACATCCTCCAAGCCTGAGATCACATTGAGCAAAGTTGATTTGCCACAACCGGAGGTGCCGCAAAGCGCGACGATCTCGCCTTTGGTGACATTTAAGGAGACTCCCTTCAGCACCTCAATGCGTCCATGGTCGAAACTCTTCCAGACATCTTCCACTCTAACAGCCATATCGTCCTGCATACTCATTCAAATCTCAGTGCCTCCGCGGGTTTCAGTTTGGCAGCATACCAGGCTGGGTAAAGAGCGCCGCCCAAGCCTGTGAAAATAGCCAGCCCCAGAGCGCCGATCAGCTCGGTGCTGCCGATTTGAGGATCGATGTAGCCCTGTAGCTGTGGCACCTCGCGCAGGGCATAAAGGCCAGCCACACTCAGAGCCCAGCCCATGCCAGTGCCGATGGCGGCGACGAGCAGAGATTCACCAAAGATCATCCGTGCCACCTGACCGCGTGAAAAGCCACAAACACGGGCGATCGCGAGCTCCTTGATTCGCCCGAAGACGGAGAGGATCATCGTGTTGGTCACACTGAGGCCACCTAACAAAAAGGCGCATCCGCCGACGACCCAGGCAGTGGTTTTCATGATCTTAAACTGCGAGTAGCTGCGACTGAACTCCTCGTTCTCCAGGGCGGTAAGGCGCTCGTGAGTCTTCATCATCCAGGTTTTGACCTCGCCAGACTCATGCCCCTCGGCCAGCGCCACAGTGATCACGGAGCAGACGCCTTCCTTATGGAAAGCTTTCTGGCAGGCGGCCAGTGGCATGAAGACGCCACCGTTTTCAAAGCCGTTCTCCATCCTCACGACACCAGCCACCGGATAGGTGCCCTGGCCGAGCTCGATGCTGCTCCCGGCTTTGGCATTGAGGAAATCTGCGGCTCTCTCGCCCAACACCACGCCTTCACCATCGTCTTTAAAACTCGCCGCCTCGCCTTGCAGCCACTCGCCTTTTTTGAGTCGGCCATCCGTGGCGCGAATGCCGAAGCAGGTGATGACGGGGCGCCCGGGGGCGGTGATGATGGAGAATAGAACAGGCTGGGCCTCCTTCACGAAGGGCTGCTTCTCCAGCTCGTCAGCCACCGTGACTTCGACGTTGCTAAAGAAGAGGTCGGAGACGTTTTTCTCAAAGACCACCATCTCCGCATCGCTGCGCAGAATGCGCTCAAACATTTTCACCGCACCGCCGAGAAGGCCAACCACGCTGAGCATGGTAGCCACTCCGAGTGCAATGCCGACTGCGCCGATTGCCGTCCGCACCCGATGTCGGCGGAGGTTGGTGAAGACCATGGTCCAAAGTGTCATTACATCATCAAAAGTTAGGCTGCGACAGTTTGCCGAGCGGTGGTTGGCATCATCGGCATCGTGACGCGAAGCTTGGAAAGCATCCACCAGCGTTCTGGCGGCCCGGTAAGGGCTGCTTGGACACGGTCACCCGTGCGTTGCAGGCGGTTGAATCGTTCGAGAGCTGCCTCAAAGCCCTCCGCCAGGATCAGATTGGGGCGTCCGAGAGACTCATCGCGGCCATGGGTTTTGCCATCACCCGCCTTTGGAAAAGCCACGTCCTTCAAGTCATCCGCCGCCTGATAAGCAAGACCGCGTAACATGCCGATGCGGTCCAGGAGCTGGATTTCACGGTCCGTGCCTTGGCCAATCATAGCTGGCAGCACAAGAGTCAATCTCAGCAGATCTCCGGTTTTGCGCGCTGCCACTTCATTGACGACGGCAGCGGATTGCTGACCCTTCCAGTCCTTTAAATCATAGGCCTGACCACCGATGACACCATTGGTGCCGAGCAAATTGCCCACCAAATCACCTGCCTGAGCCTGACGGATTGGTGAAGCACGGCGGATGCCCTGCCAGATGAGCGTGTAGCCGCGATTGATCATGGCCAGTGAGGCAAGCATGGCCACCGACTGACCATGAGTCACATGAACACAAGGCGCGTCACGCCGAGTCTGGGCATCATCCATGGCAGGCAGGTCATCAAAGACCAGGGACGCGGTGTGCAGATATTCAATGCCACACGCAACGGCCATGGCGGCTTCCTCAACGACGCCAAACTCAATGCCAATCAAATAAGCCGTGACAGCTCTCACCAATGAACCCGGGTGGGAAAGGATGTCACTCAGAGCTGAAGCCAAGCGCGGCTCCACGCGTTCCATCGAGCCCATGCCTTGTTTAAAGCAGGTGCTCATTAAGGCTGCTGCCCTTTCTGCTGGGCTCGAAAAGCTGGGCAATGAGGCAAGGATGTTTTTCATGAGGGCGGCAAGTGAAGGAGGAGGCTGACAGCGTTGCTTGCTCTTTTGTTAGATAATAACCTAAGGTTTTCTGATTCATTCATATCAAGCCAGCGCAGCGATGAGGTGGTAAGCTGCCGCGAAGACGAAGAGCTGAATCCCTGCTGATGATAGAAGGCGATTGTAGGCTGGGCCGGGTGGTAGATGGATGATGCCACGCAGGATGCGAAACCCAATCAAAGCCGTGGGCAGGCAGGCAAGCGCAAGATAGGCGTAACCAAAAGCAATCCAAGCCAAGCCTGAGAGTGCGGCACCGAGGATCTCAAAACCAATCACCAGCTTGGCAAAGCGAGCGCCAAAACGAACAGCGAGTGTTCGCTTGCCTGTGGTGGAATCTTCCTGCCTGTCCCGCAGGTTATTGATCGAGATGAGCACCGCTGAATAAAGACCTGTCTGCAAGCCGAGCAGCCAGGCTTCCGCTGGCCACTGATTGGTTTGAATGAAAACCGTGCCGCACACGGCGACGAAGCCAAAGAATAGCACGACGAAGATTTCCCCCATGCCGCGATACGCGAGTGGGAAAGGGCCGCCCGTGTAGCCGTAAGTCAGAAACAGCGAAGGAACCCACATCGCCCAAATCGGCCAGCCACGCACTTGATACAGATAGCTACCGAGGGTGAACGCGATCACTAAAAACAGGGAGGCCAGCTGCATGACTCTGCTGACGGACATTAGTCCAGAGCTAGTGACGCGCGTTGGGCCTAGCCGTTGCTTGGTGTCTGCACCCTTCTGAGCGTCAATGGCATCGTTGAAAAAGTTTGTTGCCGTTTGAATCGCAATCGCACCG